>CANQUO010000226.1 GCA_947627085.1 uncultured Oscillospiraceae bacterium | reverse complement strand
AGCAGGACGAGATAAATCAGGCGTTTGTGGAGGCGTACCCCAACATAAAGTGCATCGCCCGCCACGTCCGCTACGCCCATTCGGGCTCGGAAAACAGCCTGATGGCCTACATGTGGTACAAGGGCCACACCTTTGAGTCGAAGCTCTTCACCTTCAACATCTTAGACCGTGTGGGCGGCGGCGACGCCTTTGCCAGCGGGCTTATCTACGCCATGATGATGGGCTATAAGCCCATGGATATGATAAACTTCGCCGTGGCCTCCTCCGCCATAAAGCACACTATCCACGGCGACGGCAACATCACCGACGATGTGGAGTCCATCCGCAACCTCATGAACATGAATTACGACATCAAGAGATAAAAAACGGCGCGCCCGTCCCGGAACACGGGGCGGGCGCAATTTTTAAGAGGAGTTGATTTTCTATGAAAGAGTTTATGGACAAGGATTTCCTCCTTGAGACCGAGACGGCGAAGCACCTGTTCCACGACTACGCCGAGCATATGCCGCTGGTGGACTACCACTGCCACATCTCCCCCAGGGAGATCTATGAGAACCGCCGCTTCAACGACATCGTCGAGGTCTGGCTGGGCGGAGAGAATCCCGACGGGACCTACTTCGGCGACCACTACAAGTGGCGCGTCATGCGCTCCAACGGCGTGCCCGAGGAGTACATCACCGGTCACAAGCCCGGATATGAGAGATTTTTGAAGTTCGTGGAGTCGCTGGAGATGGCCATCGGCAACCCCATGTATCACTGGTGCAACTTGGAGCTCAGGCAGTTTTTCGGCTACACGAAGCCCCTCACCGTGGAAAACGCCAAGGAGTGCTGGGATTTCGTGAACGACAAGCTCCAAAATGACCCGAGCCTCACCGTCCGGGGAATAATCGAGAAGGCCAACGTGGCCTTCATCGGTACTACCGACGACCCGGTGGACAGCCTGGAGTGGCACGAGAAGATCGCCGCCGACCCCACCATAAAGGTGAAGGTGGCCCCCTCCTACCGCCCGGACAAGGCCATAAACATAAATAAGCCCGGCTTTGCCGAGTACATCGGGAAGCTGGCAAAGAGCGTGGGCAAGGAGAGCCTTGACACCGTGGAGGACGTCTGCGCCGCCCTCACGGAGAGGCTGGAGTTCTTTGCCTCCCTCGGCTGCCGCGCCAGCGACCACGGCCTTGACTACATACCCTACCGCCCCGGCTGCCCCAAGTGCGTGAACGAGATATACAAGAAGGTCATGAACGGCGAGGAGATAAGCGTGGAGGAGGCCGAGAAGTATCAGACGGCCATACTCATGCACCTTGGCCGGGAGTATCACCGCCTGGGCATCTGCATGCAGCTCCATTACAGCTGCAAGCGCAACGCCAACACAAGGCTCTATAAGAAGCTCGGCCCCGACACCGGTGTGGACATGATCGCCCAGAACACCTGCGGCGGCGCCATCGCGGACCTCCTTGCGGCCCTTGACGAGACGAACGAGTGCCCCAAGACCATCCTTTACAGCCTGAATCCCGCCGACAACGAGCAGATCGGCACCATTCTCGGCTGCTTCCAGTCTGACGAGGTCCCCGGCAAGATCCAGCACGGCTCCGCCTGGTGGTTCAATGACACCAAGTCCGGCATGGAGGACCAGATGAGGTCCCTGGCCAATCTCGGCCTGCTCGGCAACTTCGTGGGGATGCTCACCGACTCCCGCAGCTTCCTTTCCTACGCGCGCCACGACTACTTCCGCCGCATTTTCTGCAACCTGGTGGGCAACTGGGTCGAGAACGGGGAGTATCCCAACATCGACGCCAGCCTCAAGAAGATCGTGGAGGGCGTCTGCTATAAGAACGCGGAGAGGTATTTCGCGCTGTGACTGTTCAAAAAGGTCTGAAGACCTTTTTTGACAAGAGGTAATTTTGATTAGCGCGAAACGAGAGCTGGCGCTTTTTGAATGACGGAAAAACGCGGACGCCGCTGGCGTCCGCGTTTTATATTAAAACCTGTAAAAACGTGCAAAGGGAAAGAGCAGACTGATGATATTTGCAAGATACGCGAATTAGAAGTATGAGTATGGGAACCGGTACTTCATTATGTTTAGGGCTATTCAAGCCTCCGGCTTAGCCGGAAATTTTGACTGGGTGCGCGTTATAGATGGTGCTGGCAAAGATTTTGGCCTCGCTTCCTCAGTCGCCAGCGGGCGACAGCTCCTCCTACGAGGAGGAGCCTAAGGGGGAACGAGGGCGCGGCCTGCGGGCCGCGATTTATATTAGCGCCCGGAGGGCGCTGGCCTCATCTGGCGCTGCGCGCCACCTTCCCCACAAGTGGGGAAGGCTGTGGGGGTGGGGAGTGTGGTGGGGGTGATGGGGGTGCGGAGGTCAAGCTATCCTCGACCCCTCAGTCTCGCTTCGCTCGACAGCTCCCCTTACGAAGGGGAGCCTGTGGTACTTGGCTTGGAGCATGGCGGGAATGATGGGAGTGCGGAGGTTGACCAACTCTCGACCCTACCGGCCCTGTGGGCC
>CANQUO010000225.1 GCA_947627085.1 uncultured Oscillospiraceae bacterium | reverse complement strand
GTATGAGCTTCATCTTCGCCACCTGATTGCGTATCTCCTGCTTGTGGGGCATAAAGCTCCTGGGCCAGGTGGGCGTATATTTTATGAACGGACGGGCGTAATCTATGCCGCTCTCGTTTGAATATCCGATTGCGTGGCCAACGCCGGAGTCCGGCACGCCGCAGACGAAGTCCACGTCCGGTATGCCCTCGTGCTCCCGGTCGTATTTTGCCATCAGCCGCCCGTTTTTGGCCCGGCTCAGCTCCACGTTGGACCCCTCGTACCGTGAATTGGGGTAGCCGTAGTAGGTCCAAAGGAAGGTGCATATCTTCATCCTGTCCCCGGGCGCGGCCAATTGCTCCACACCGTCGGCGTTTATCCTGACGATCTCCCCGGGCCCCAGGTCCCGCACGGTCCTGTAGCCAAGCTTCTCAAAGGCGAAGGACTCAAAGCTCACGCAGTAGCCCTCACTGTCCCGTCCGATTATGATGGGCAATCGCCCCACCTTGTCCCGGGCGGCGATCATCTCGCCGGCGTCCGTCAGTATGAGCAGTGACACCGTACCCTCGATCTTCTCCTGGGCAAATCTTATCCCGTCCTCGAAGGTCCTCTGCTGGTTTATAAGGGCCGCCACCAGCTCGCACTGGTTGACCCTCCCGCCGCCCATGGCCTCAAAATGCCCGTAGGTGGCGTCAAGGAACCGCCGGGTCAGATCCTCCTGATTTTGGATTATCCCCACCATACTCACGGCGTAGGTGCCCAAGTGTGAGCGTATCAGTATGGGCTGGGGGTCCGTGTCGGATATGCACCCGATGCAGGAATTTCCCTGAAGCTCCATGATATCGCCCTCGAACTTCGTCCGGAACGGCGTGTTCTCGATGTTGTGTATCTCCCTTTGCAGTCCCGTCTCCGGGCTCCAGGCCGCCATTCCGCCCCTTCTGGTCCCCAGATGGGAGTGGTAATCCGTCCCGAAGAACACATCAAACACCGCGTTCCTCTTAGATGTGACCCCAAAAAATCCGCCCATAAATTTCTCCTTTATAAAATATGTACCTCTTTGGCTCCCCTTTTTAAAGGGGAGCTGTCACGCAGTGACTGAGGGGTCCCTCCCATCCTTACCCCCCTTTCGGAAAGGGGGGTGGCGCCTCAGCGCCGGGGGGTTCGAGCCCCTCGTCCCGCCCGCAGGCGGCCCTCAGCCTCCCCTTGTTAAAGGG
Source organism: uncultured Oscillospiraceae bacterium (assembly GCA_947627085.1). GTDB lineage: Bacteria > Bacillota > Clostridia > Oscillospirales > Oscillospiraceae > RUG626. The sequence goes on along the minus strand of CANQUO010000225.1, from coordinate 1,397 downwards.
GAGGACCGCCGCGAAGCGGCAGGAGAGGTTCAGCCCCTCCCTCCGGGAGGGGTGGCCGCGTAGGGGCCGATGCCCACATCGGCCCGACGCACTGATTTGACACATGGCCAAAATCGATGCGTGATATGATTGCGCGTTCCAAGGGGCCGACGCTAAATCGGGTCACGGGCCGATGTGGGCATCGGCCCCTACAAAATCCCGTTTGTAGGGACGCAACCTCTTCCCTCAAATTTCCCCGTTCAGCTCCTCATCCGCCCTCAGCACCTTCTCCGCGCCGGCGCGTCTTGCCGCGTCAAGCTTCGCCTCAAGCTCCGGCTCTGTCACGGCTAAAATCTCCACCGCTAACAGCGCCGCGTTCTGGGCCCCGTTTATGGCCACCGTGGCCACCGGTATGCCCGAGGGCATCTGCACGGTGCTGAGAAGCGCGTCCATCCCGTCCAGCACCGGCCCCTTGCACGGTATGCCGATAACCGGAAGTGTGGTGTTCGCCGCCACCGCTCCCGCCAGATGCGCCGCCATCCCCGCCGCGCAAATTAAAACGCCGAAGCCGCGCTCCCTGGCCTTCACCGCGAAGTCCCGCGCCTCCTCCGGCGTCCGGTGGGCCGAGTACACGTGGGCCTCGAACTCCACCCCGTACTCCCGGAGCGTCTCAAGCGCCTTCTCCACCACCGGCCTGTCGCTGGCGCTCCCCATCAAAATTCCGACCTTCTTCATCGCCCTTCTCCTCCCGTGGTATCCGGCATTTTCCAATCGCAAAAGCCGGAAAAATAACTATCCATCCTCATTATATTGTACCCTCTCCCCACAAGTCAAGCCCTAAGCGCCTCCCCGTCAAAAGCTTGTATCATTGAATAAAAACCGCCCCTTTCCCCGAAAAACTTTCAACACTTTCGCCCCGCCCCACAAAAAAGCCCCTCCCTTTGGGAGGGGTGGCCGAGCGTAGCGATGGTCGGGGTGGGGCTTTGCCGCGAATTTCAATGCGGCGTAGCCGCTTCCTTATTCCCCTGGCTCCCTGTTTTAATAGGGAGCTGTCACCGCAGTGACTGAGGGTCCCTCGCGAGGAGAAATGTGGTTATCTTTGAGTGCCTGCCACGTGGGAGGCCCCTCAGTCTCGCTTCGCTCGCCAGCTCCCCATTAAAACGGGGAGCCTGACAAAATGGTTGCGGCTTCACCGCTGATTTTAAATATTCCCCGCAAGGGAACCTCGTTCCCCTAAGCCTTCCCCGCGGGGCGGGGAAGGTGCCCCGAAGGGGCGGATGAGGTGGGAATCCGCGCCGTCAGGCGCAACCTTATTCCCCTGGCTCCTTCTCGTAGAAGGATCTGTCGCCCGCAGGCGACTGAGGAAGCGAGGGTTTAGGGCCTTGCCGGAACCTTCGATTTGTGGTGCAAACCATAAC
>CANQUO010000224.1 GCA_947627085.1 uncultured Oscillospiraceae bacterium | reverse complement strand
AGGATCATGCGCTTGATCGCCGCTTCGTTGGTGACGTCGGCATAGGTTCCCTTGCGGAGGCCTCTCTTGCGCTTGGTGGTTTTCTTGTTGAGGATGTGGCTCTTGTATGCGTGGGCGCGCTTTACCTTGCCGGTCTTGGTGAGATTGAATCTCTTTTTCGCGCCGCTGTGGGTCTTGATCTTGGGCATCTTTGGTTACTCCTTCCATTGTTTTGGCGGCACACGCCGCCCTATTAACGCGCCGCAAAGCGCGGAAATATACTCTAATAAAAATCAAATCTACCTCTTTGGCGCCCCTTAGCCGCGAAGCGGCGTTAAGGGGAGCTGGCCGGACGCAGTCCGGACTGAGGGGTCATACCTTTTCAGTGTTTGGCTCCCCTTTTTAAAGGGGAGCTGTCGGCGTAGCCGACTGAAGGGTCCTCCCCCGCCCCTGCTTCTGCTCCTTAAAACCGTCGAAGCGGCCGAAGAATCACTTATTGGGCTTTGGGGAGAGGAAAATGCTCATATTCCGCCCCTCAAGCTTCGGGGCCTTGTCGAGATTCGCAAGCTCCGCGCACCCGGCGGCGTAGCGGTTCAAAAGGTCCTCGCCGATGGAGGTGTGGGCCATCTCCCGGCCGCGGAAGCGCACGGAGACCTTCAGCCTGTCGCCGTCCTTCAAAAACTTCATGCCGTTTTTCAGCTTCACGTTGAAGTCGTTGTCGGCGATGCCGGGGGACATGCGTATCTCCTTGATCTCAATGACGTGCTGGTTGCGGCGTGCCTCCTTCTCGCGCTTTGTCTGCTCGAAGCGGTACTTGCCGTAATCCATTATGCGGCACACCGGCGGAGTGGCGTTGGGGGATATCTTTACCAGATCCATCTCCTTGCTCTCCGCGACCTTCAGGGCCTCGGAGGCCGGCATGATGCCAAGCTGTGCGCCGTCCTCGCCGATAAGGCGTACCTCGGCGTCGGTTATTTCCTCATTGATCTGATGAGTCATGTTAGCGATGGTAAAACACCTCCGAAATTGAAAAACGGGCGCCGAAGACGGCACCCGCGCAAAGGCCAAACCGGCCCCAAAATCACGCTTTTGACCGGCTTCGGCGTCCGAGCCGGTGAGAAACGATGCCGTTTCCGCTTTGTTTTTGCCCGTAAAGTATACCAAAGCCGACGAGACTTGTCAAGAGGGAATTTGCAATATTTTATGTATCCCCGGCCCGGGCCGGGGAAAATTCATTTAAGATACGCCTTGAGCCTCGTTATATTGTCGTGCTCGCAGGTGATGAGCTTCTGGGCGAGGCCCAGGGTCTCGGGGCTGGCCTCCCGATGGCCGTTTATGACCTTGGTCATCTGGACGATGCCCATGTTGGAGCCCTTTATCATAAGCTCCGCCAGGTGCTCCGTCTCGTCATTGACCATGGTGTTCATGGTGACGCCCATCTTCATACCCATCTTCTTCATCTCGCCCACGCTCTCCGGCGCGCCGCCAAGGCCGGTGATGCGGGTGGCCGCCTCGGTGCCGATGGAGTCGTACTCCTGCCGCTGGGTCTCAAGGTCCGAGATGAAAGACGTGTCGCTGGCCTTGGGCAGAAGGTCGTCTATGGCCTGGGCGCCGGTCCGGGCGTTGCGGTAGACTGAGTTCAAAACGGCTATATCTACATTATTTTCTTCCATTTTGCCGCTCCTTTCGTTGTAATCGTGATTAGTTTGTGATATGATAGCCTCGATTAAACCGACGATAAAGAGGTAATTATGAACTGGCTTGAGATAACGGTAAACACATCCCACGAAAACCTGGAGTCCCTGACGGACCGGCTGACGGAGCTGGGCGTGGAGGGACTTATCACCGAGGACGAGGCGGACGTGAGGGACTTTTTGGAAAACAACAAAAAATACTGGGACTACGTGGACGAGGATTTCATGAGGAGCATGTCCGGCGTCTGCCGGGTGAAATTCTACCTTGAGGACTCGCCGGCCGGAAGGGAGGACCTTGCCCGCCTGTCGGAGGCCCTGACGGGATATGAGCTCATGCCCCGCCAGGTGCGGGACGAGGACTGGGAGAACAACTGGCGGGAGTATTATAAGCCCATCGAGGTGGGCGAGAGGCTGGTCATCGTCCCCCAGTGGCTCCCGGCGCCGCAGACGGGAAGAGTGGCGTTGAGGCTGGACCCGGGGCTCATATTCGGCACCGGCGCCCACGCCACCACACAGCTGTGCCTTGGGGAGACGGAAAAATACGCCGCCGGCCGGACGGCTCTGGACCTTGGGTGCGGGAGCGGAATTTTAGCCATCGCCGCCCTCCTCCTGGGGGCGAAGCGGGCCGTGGGGGTGGACATCGACGAGAAAGCCCCGGACGTGGTCATGGAGAACGCCGGCTTTAACGGCATCGGGGCGGACAGGCTCTCGGTCTTTGCCGGGGATGTCCTGTCGGACAGGTCCCTTTCAAACAAGCTCTCCGGGGAGAAGTTCGGGCTCGTGCTCATGAACATCGTCTCCGACGTGATAATCGCCCTGGCGCCAAAGGTACCGGAATTTCTCCTGCCCGACGGGGTCTTTATCTGCTCCGGCATCATCGAGGGGCGGCAGAACCAGGTGGAGGCGGCCCTGAAAAATGCCGGCCTTGGCATATCGGGGCACAAAAATAAGGACGG
>CANQUO010000223.1 GCA_947627085.1 uncultured Oscillospiraceae bacterium | reverse complement strand
GGGGAAATTGAGACCTTCCACGGCCCCGTTGACGTGGCGGCGAGGCACGTTGTCCGCGCCCCGCGCCTATGGGACGGGTTGCGTGATCCCGCCCTCTATACTCTGCGGGCGGAGCTTGTGGCCGGCGATGAGGTGGCCGATGTGACGGAGCTCAGGACCGGTTTCCGCACGATCCGTATGGACCCGGACAGGGGATTTTTCCTGAACGGCAGGCACCTTCGTTTAAACGGCGTGGCGGTCCATCAGGACTTCGCCGGGGTCTACTCCGCCGTGACGGGAAGGGAGATTGACCGCAATTTTGAGCTCATCCGGGAGGTGGGGGCCAACGCCATAAGGCTATCCCACTACCAGCACCCGGAGTACACCTACGATAAGTGTGACGAGGCGGGGTACGTTGTCTGGGCGGAGATACCTATGCTGAAGATGACCGAGGACCCGGAGCTATTGCAAAACGCCGTATCCCAGCTTGGGGAGCTCATTTTGCAAAATATCCACCGGCCCAGCGTGTGCTTCTGGGGGATACAGAACGAGATAGGCATGTTCCGGGACGCGCCGCCCATACACGAGGGGGTGCGGGACCTTGTACATGTGTGCCGGGCTCTTGACCCCGGCAGGATAGTCACCTGCGCAAACCTCAACACCGTGAAGTCCAAAAGCCGCTTAAATCACCTGACGGAGATGGTGGGCTACAACGTCTACTTCGGTTGGTACTACGGGAAAATGGGGGACTACGACAAGTTCCTCGACAACATGCACCGGGACCTGCCCCAAACGGCTCTGGGCATCTCCGAATACGGCGTGGACTGCAACCTTCGGTTCCACTCCGAAAATCCCCTTGTGAAGGACTACTCCGAGGAGTTTCAGGCGCTGTGGCACGAGACGGTTTACCCCATAATCGACTCAAAGCCATATTTGTGGGGCAGTTTTATCTGGAATTTCTTCGACTTTTCCAGCTCCCGCCGGGACGAGGGCGGGCAGAAGTTCATAAACGCCAAGGGCCTTGTGACCTACGATAGGCAGACGAAAAAGGACGCCTTTTACTACTACAAGGCCAAGTGGAGCGCCGAGCCCTTCCTCCACGTCCGGGAAAAGCGCTTCACAAAGCGCTGTCGTGACAGCGTGGACGTGAAGGTCTACACAAATCTCCCCTCCGCGACACTGGGTGGAGTGACCGTGGAAAATGACGGCAACGGGTGTATTGTGTTCGCAAATCAGCCCCTTTCGGAGGGTGCGACCACCTTCACCGTCACGGCGGAGCATGAGGGGCGGCACTTTGAGGACAGCGTCACATTTGAAAAGGTCACAGAGCCTGAGGATAGCTACATCCTCCCCAACTCCGGCGCGGGCGAGACGGTGAAAAACTGGTTTTTGGACGAGGAGGGCATCGGCACCGACGCATACTACTCCCTTGAGGACACGGCCCAGGAGATAATGGACTGCCCGGCGGCCTACGCGATTTTGAAAAAATACGTCCCCGGCCTGTGCCCGGTTTTAGAGCGGGGAGTTATCCCGCTGGGGCTTGAGATGAAGAGCATTCTTGGCCGCGAGACGCCGGAGGGCCTTGACCTCCGGGCGCTGAACGGGGAGCTTATGAAGATCACGAAAGCGTAAACCGGCCAAATAGAATAACGCGAAAGGGCGTCCCGCTTGGGACGCCCTTTTCGACAGCATGCGGCGGGCCGTATGGCCCGCCGGTATGATTTTTGCGCCGGTTCGTTGGGGGATACCGCGCCACTGTCGGCGCGCGACCCGGCGCTTACCCGAAATCAGTACGAATTTATTTATCGAAGGTGGGCAATATGGCCTCTACCTGGGCTCTCTCCGGCATGGAGCGGATGGCGCCCTTTTTGGTGGTCACCAGATACGCCGCGGCGTTGGCGAAGCGGAGCATGGCGTTGAGATCGCCCTCCGTCAGCTCCTCCAGCCCCCGTTCCAGGACGTAATTTATGGCGCAGGCGCAGAAGGTGTCCCCCGCGCCGGTGGTCTCAATGACCCCGCCCAGCTTCACTCCGGGGACGTGGACGCGCTGTCCCCGGTAATAGGCGTAGCTCCCGCCGGGACCGGCGGTGACGTTCAAAAGCTTAATGCCCGGGAATTTTGCCGTGAGCTCCGCGGCCCCGGCGTCAAAATCGGTCTTGCCGGTCATGAACTCAAGCTCGTTGTCGGCTATCTTCACAAGGTCCGCGTGGTCAAGGCCCCAGGCTATCTGCTCCCGGGCCGTGTCAAGGTCCGCCCACAGCGGCGGACGGAGGTTGGGGTCGAAGGAGATGACGGCCCCGGCGCTTTTAGCGGCGGATACCGCCTTTTTCGTGGTCTCCCGGACGCCCTCGTGGGTCATGGAGAGGGTGCCGAAATGGAATACTCGGGCGCTCTCGATGAGCTCCATGGGGAGCTCGTCGGCCCTCAGCGCCATATCCGCCCCGGGGTTGCGGTAGAAGGAGAAGTCCCGGTCCCCGCCGGGGAGGGTCTTGACAAAGGCCAGTGTGGTGCGGGCCGAGGGGTCCACCGTCAGTGCGTCCATGTTGATCCCGGCGCTCTCGGCCGTTTGGCGGAGACCGCGCCCGAACATGTCGTCCCCCACCTTGCCGATGAAGGCGGTGCGCCTGCCCAGCTTTTGCAGCATGGCCAGCACGTTGC
>CANQUO010000222.1 GCA_947627085.1 uncultured Oscillospiraceae bacterium | reverse complement strand
ACGTCAGGCGAGTCCAGCGCCACCTCGGTGTACTGACGCCTGTGGAGAAGCACGCGCTGGCTATGGCGGCATAAAAATAACCGCAAATTCCGGATGCCTGCAAAGCAGGCTCCCGGAATCTGCGGTTGTGACGGCACCCGTAGGCGCTGCCTGATTTGTAAACTTTATTTTAATCTTTTCTCTGTCCTCTTGACGGGGCGCGGGTCAATGTTCGGGGATTCCTTTTTCATTTCCTCTAATTCAAGGTGGCTCAGTCGGTCACGTAGGGCAGGAGGGCGATCTGGCGGGCCTGCTTGATGGCGGTGGTGAGCTGGCGCTGATGCATGGCGCAGGTACCGGTGGCGCGGCGGGGAAGTATCTTGCTGCGCTCAGAGAGGTACCGGCGGAGCTTCGCGGTGTCCTTGTAGTCGATATACTGGCACTTGTCCACGCAGAACTGGCAGACCTTGCGGCGCTTGCGAGCCTGAGCGGGACGAGCGGGACGGGCTTCTTTCTCGTTTGTCATTGTCTTGACCTCCTTTTCTAAGGTTTATAAAGAAATGTCGTTTTAAGGTTAGAAGGGCAGATCGCCGTCATCGTCGGTGAGGTCGGCGAAATCGGAGCCCGAGGAGCCGTAGCCCCCCTGACCGCCGTAGCTACCGCCATAGCTCCCGCCCTGGTTGTAGCCGGAGCTTCCTCCGTAGCTGTTGCCCTGATTGTAGCCACCGTTTCCTCCGCCGTAGCTTCCGGTGGGGGCGGGCTCGGAGTAGGAGCGGTTGTAGCCGCCCTGTTGGCCGTCGCCGTCGCGCTTGGAATCGCCGAAATAGACGTTATCGGCCACCACCTCGGCGCTTCGCCGCTTGTTGCCCTCCTTGTCCTGCCAGTCGCGTATCTGAAGGCGGCCGGAGACAACGGCCATACGGCCCTTGGAGAAGTACTTGCTGACGAATTCGGCTGTTCCGCGCCAGGCAACGATGTCAATGAAGTCGGTCTGGCGGTCGCCGTCGCCGCTTCTGAAATCCCTGTCGACTGCCAGGGAGAAGCTGGCCACGGGGGTCCCTGACTGGGTGCGCCTGAGCTCCGGGTCCCGGGTCAGCCGCCCCATAAGGACGATGTGATTGAGCATTTCCGTTCCTCCTTATTCCGGCTGAACGGTGATGAGAGCGCGCATGACGCCCTCGGTAATGCCGAGCACGCGGTAGAGCTCCGCGGGGAACTCGGGGGCGGACTGGAACTTCACCAGCACGTAGTAGCCCTCGGGCTTGTCGTTGATGAGGTAAGCAAGCTTCCTCTTGCCCCACTCCTCGACTTCGCCAAGGGTGCCGCTCTGCTCGATGAGGGTCTTGAACTTCTCCACGATGGCGGCGGTGTCCTCCTCGCTGAGGTCCGGGTCAATGATGTACAGAAGCTCATACTTTTCCGCTGTTTTTGCCATGTTTTTGCACCTCCTTTTGGACTTATGGCCTCCGGGCAATCGGAGGCAAGGTTAAAGCGCCCCCTAAGGGGGCAAGCCTTTAAATTATACATGATTTTCCGATATTGTCAAGGGTAAATTCTCGTAATTCAATAATTATTCGTCCAAATTTAACCTTTATTATATTGCTTTTATCGCCTTTCGCTGGTATAATTGGCACAATTGATCATTCAAAGGAGGTCGCATATGAAATTACGCGACAGCGTGTATCTTGAGAAAAAGCGTCCGCTTTTTGAAAAGCTCCTCCGGGAGCTTTTGGCGAAGTATCCCTTCGCCTCCGTTCTGGCCCAGGACGCCGCGGAGAAGTCCTGCGCGGTGTCGAGACGGCTCACCAACGTCTCCGCCGGCGGGAGGTTCTCCGCCCGGGGCTTCGTGGTGAAGGTCTACGACGGGGAGCACTGGTCGGAGCACTCCTTCAACGAGATATCCGAAGCCTCCCTCCCCGGCATCCTCAGCGAGATCGAGGCCACGGCGGCGATGTCCGCCGCCGTACTGCCCGAGGGCGTCAGGGAGCGGGTCTACTCCGCCCCCGGGGCCGAAAAGCTCATATTCAAGGACAGCACCGACTACGAGTCCGACCCTGACGAGGTGGGCGACGAGGAGCTTATAGCCCGCCTTACCGCCATCCGGGACCGGGGGCTCGCCTTCTCTGACAAGCTCCTTGACTGTCAGGCCAACGTGACCTGGAACAAGTGCCACAAGCTCTATCTGGCCCCGGACAGGGACTTGACCCAGAACGTGATGTGGACCACCGGGTCCGTGGTGGCCATCGCCAGCCGTGGCCAAGAGATAAAATTCAGCCACAAGGGCTACTCCCTCCTCGGCGGCGCGGAGCTCATGGAGGACATGGGAGGCGAGGTCGAGAAGATCGCCGCCACGGTACTGGAGCTTCTCGAAAGCGAGCCCCTGACTCCCGGCGAATATGAGTGCGTCTGCACCCCGGAGGTCACGGGCATGATAGTCCACGAGGCCTTCGGCCACGGCGTGGAGATGGACATGTTCGTGAAAAAGCGGGCCCTGGCGGAAAAATACGTGGGCCAGTACGTGGCCAGCCCCCTGGTGACCATGCACGACGGCGCGGAGGTGGTGCCGGAGACGGGCAGCTACTTCTTTGACGACGAGGGCACTATGGCCCACGACACTGTTATAATCGAAAAGGGCATTTTAAAGCGGGGCATATCCGACTACCTCTCCGCCATGACATTGGGCACCGAACCCACGGGCAACGGCCGGCGGGAGAGCTACCGGCGTAAGGCGTACACCCGCAT
>CANQUO010000221.1 GCA_947627085.1 uncultured Oscillospiraceae bacterium | reverse complement strand
GAGCTGTCGAGCGTAAGCGAGACTGAGGGTTCAATCCCCCCGCGGGGGTAGGAACCCCCTGTCACTGCGGTGACACCCCCCTTTCTTCGAAAGGGAGGCTGAGGAGAATGAGGTTGCGCCTGGCGGCGCGGATTGAAATAGGGAGGGTCTGGGACCCTCCCCTACGGACAAGATTTTAGATTTGCGAAAATCCGAAAACCCGTTGTAGGGGCGGGTTCTAAACCCGCCCGTTGGGAGGCACCATCGTATAAAGCGTCGATTTTGGACGTGTGTCAAATTGGTGCGTCGGGCCGATGTGGGCATCGGCCCCTACGTCACCTCTCCCGGGGAGAGGGGGGACGATAACATTGAATTGGAGGAGAAAGGATGGAGTATGTTGTGCTTTGGCTCCTGGCTGTGGTGCTGGCGGAGTTGGCGGCGCTGATGGGGCGGGAGCTGTGGGACAGGAGGAGACAGGGAAGAAAAAACGGCGGGGAGACGCCGCAGGAGGAGTCGGATTATGAAAAAAGGTGGCAGGAGGGCGTCAGCGCGATGATGGGCTATGACCTGAAGGCGGCCAGAAGGGCGGTGAGAGGCGATGATGAGGACGAGAGATAAGAGACGGCCCTATATGGGGCAGGTGAGGCTTGAGGAGCTGAGCGGAGAGGCTATGGAGGACGAGGGGCTGTTCGGGAAGGAGGCCGGGCCCACGCCGGAGGCGGTTTGGGAGCTTTACGAGAGGGGACGGAGCTTCAACGAGGCCATCGACCTATATGAGACGGTGAACACCAACGAGAATTTTTTCATCGGCAAGCAGTGGGAGGGGGTGGAGGCCAACGGCCTGCCAACGCCGGTGTTCAATATCTTAAAGCGGGACGTGTGCTTCGTGGTGAGCTCCATAACCACGGACAACCTGACGGTGCAGGTCACGCCCCTGGCGGCGTCGGCGGGGACGGCGGGGCTTGCGGAGCCCGCCAGGATACTGAGCGAGGAGTTTGAGAGGATATTCGAGCACAACGGCGTCATCGACCTTGTCCGGGAGTTTGCCAGGGACGCGGCGGTGAGAGGCGACGGGTGCATATACACCTACTGGGATTCGGAGGCCCGGGACGGGGCCGTGAAATCGGAGGTGATACCCAACACCAGGGTGCACTTCGGAGACCCCAACGACAGGCGGGTACAAAATCAGCCCTACATAATCGTTGAAAGCCGTGAGATAGTGAGGAACCTCAGGCGAAGGGCCAGGGAGTACGGCTCGGAGGACTGGGATGATATTTCGGCGGACGACGACAACACCCACGAAAGCCCGGAGAGGCGCACGGACGACAAGGCGACGAAGCTCCTTATGATGTGGAAGGACAAAAACACCGGCGAGGTCTGGGGCTACGAGTGCGCCAGGGGAGCCGAGGTCAGGCCCGCCTTCCCCATGGGCGTGAGGCTCTATCCCCTGGTGTGGCTCAGTTGGGACTACGTGCCCGACTGCTACCACGGACAGGCCATGATAACGGGGCTCATACCAAACCAGATATTTATAAACAAGATGTGGGCCATGTCGATGCTCAGCCTCATGACCACGGCCTACCCCAAGATAGTCTACGACAAGACCAGGATATCCAGGTGGACAAATCAGGTGGGACAGGCCATCGGCATAGCGGGAGGCGACGTGACCACGGCGGCCAGGGCCATATCCCCGGCGGCCATATCGCCCCAGGTGACACAGTTTATAGACGCGGCCATAGACCAGACCAACGCAAACCTTGGGGCCACCAACGTGGCTCTGGGAAACGCAAGGCCGGACAACACCTCGGCCATAATCGCCCTTCAGCGGGCGGCGGCCACGCCCAGCGAGATAACAAAGCAAAATCTGCGCGCCTGCGTGGAGGAGCTGGCGAGGATATACCTTGAGTTCATCGGGGGCTTTTACGGGGTGCGGACCGTTGACACCGGCGCCCCGGAGAGTGTGAAAAACGCCTGCAGGTTCGCGGGAGTCCGGGAGCCGGAGGAGGTGCAGGCGGAGTTCGATTTCACCGTTTTCCGGGACCTGCCCCTGGCGCTGAAGATAGAGGTGGGGGCCAGCGCGTACTACTCGGAGATCGCCTCCATACAGACGCTGGACAACCTTCTGGCGATGGGGAAAATTGACATCGTGCAGTATCTGGAGCGCATACCCGACGGGTACATAACCGACAGGCGTGGGCTTGTGGGCGAGATAAAGAAAATGAGAGAAAAAGGGGGAGAGAGCGGTGGACAGTGATTACTTTTCCGAGAGCTTCAACGATGAGGCGGGAGGCATCGTCAGCGACGAGCGGGGAGAGGAGGAGCTCCCCGAAGAGTTCCCCGGGGAGACGGAGGACGCGGAGGGCGCTGGGGAGGAGAGCGAGAGCAACTTGCCGGTGGTGCCCATGGCCGATCCTGGGGCGGATGAGAAGGCGAGGGGACGGGACCTTGCGCTCTTCGTCAGGACCTATCCCGGAGTGAGGCCCGAGGACGTGCCGAAGGAGGTCTGGGACAGGGCAAGAAGGGGAGAGAGCCTGGTGACGGCGTACATGCGCTATGAGTCGGGTCGTCTGCGCCGGGAGAACGAGAGGCTCACAAGGCAGGCCCGGGAGCTGGGGACGGAGCGGGTGAACAGGCTCAGATCCGCTGGGAGCCAGCTTGGGAGCGGCGCCGGGGAGAGGCGGAGAGACCCATTTGACGCGGGCTGGGAGGACGCGTTTTGAATGGGGACGGGAGGCGGTGGGTGAGTGTGAGGG
>CANQUO010000220.1 GCA_947627085.1 uncultured Oscillospiraceae bacterium | reverse complement strand
TATCTCCAGAATTCAGGATTCCGAAGCCGCTCAACGCTGCCGATGACGGCCACGAAATTCATACCGCCCGTGAGCTCGCGCTCGACGCTGACGGTGTTCCTTCTGGCGTTTCCTTTCTTGTTAGTATCATGCTTTTTCATAGTTAATGCCTCCAAAGATTTACTCGTTGTTCCTCACAACGCCCCTAATTATACGCATTTTTCTCGCAAGGTAAATAGTGTATGTTGTCCTCTTTCATTGCAAATCTTGCGCCGGAGAATTTATAAATTCGTCTAAATACCCAATCCCCCGCCGCACAAAAAAGCCCCTCCCTTTGGGAGGGGGTAGGGGGTGGGGCGAGGATATTCGGCCCACCCCGGCCGACGCTTCGCGCGGCCACCCCTCCCGGAAGGAGGGGCGGAACCTCTCAGTCAGCTACGCCGACAGCTCCCCTTGAGCAAGGGGAGCCAGAATATCCGCGCGGCGGGGACGGGGACGGGCGGGTCTGGGACCCGCCCCTACGGGGTGGACGGGAAATCCTCCGTAATAGCCGTAGGGGAGGGTTCTAAACCCTCCCCTATTAAATAAGCGCCGGAGGCGCAACCTTTTCCAAAAATGGGGCAAGGACGGCCCACCCCCTGCCCCCTCCCAAAGGGAGGGGCTAACGACAACCACCCCGCCAGCGCGCCCCGGTTAGAGGTCAAGGCCGCCGTCTACTGAGCTGTAAGCGGCCAAGCGGCGCCTGAGCCAAAAAGGCTCCGCCTTTTAAACCAGATGCTTATTCCGTTCGTAAAGCCTCCACCGGGTTCTTCTTCGCCGCCAGATGCGACGGCACGAGGCCCGCGATGAAGGTGAGGAACATACTTATGAGCACCAGCACCACGCCGCCCACTACGGGCAGCTGTGCCGAGAGCTCGTTTATGCCCGTCAGGGCGTGGAGCACAAGATTAATGGGTATGATTATGAGAAGCGACGCCACGATGCCTATTACCCCGGCGCCGAAGCCCACGATAAGGGTCTCCGCGTTGAACACTCTCCCCACGTCCCGCTTGGAAGCGCCGATGGCCCTCAGTACGCCTATCTCCTTCGTGCGCTCAAGGACGGAAATATAGGTGATTATGCCTATCATGATGGAGCTCACCACCAGGGATATGGCCACGAAGGCTATGAGCACATAGCTTATGGCGTTTATTATGGTGGTCACCGAGTCCATCAAAAGCGCCACGTAGTCTGTGTACTCTATCTTGTCCTCGTCCTCCACGCCCTCGTTATATTCGCTTATGAGCCGGGCTATCTCGTCCTTGTCCTCAAAGCTCTTGGCGTACAGGCTCACCGTGTCCGGGGACTCCAGCTTTGCGTAGCCAAGCTTCTCCATGTTCTGCTCGAAGTTAGAATCCGACACCGTGGGGGGCATGAACCTGTCGTAAAATACCCCGTACTGCTCAGTTGAAAACTCCGTCCCCGCCAGCATCATAAGGAGCTGCTCCGTTGGGATGCCCCCCATCTGGGCCTCCACCTGGGCGGCGTACATCTGCTCCACCGTCTGGCGTATGCCCGCCTCGGCCATCTCAAAAAGCTCCTCGTCGCTCATCTGGGCAAAGTAGCTCTCTATCTGGGTCGTGTCCGTGACGCCCATGCGCTGGGCGTAGGCGCTTATCATCATATCCACCAGCGCCGCCCGGTCCATATCAGCCATCTGGCTGTCCACCGCCGCCTGAAGATACTCCTCCGACGGCACCGAGGACATGGAGACGAACATCCTCGCACGCTCCTCGTCCCCAAGGCTTTCGAGATACGCCTTGAAGTCCGCGGCCTTCTGCTCCCCGTCCGGCTCCGTCATGTCCGGCGTGGGGAAGGGCAGTCCGTTCATCACGTCCACCGTCTCGTCGGCCAGTTGCTCCTTTACTATCTCCTGCTCCTGCGCCGCCTCGATGGCGTAGCGCGTCAGGGCCGCCGTATAGCCTATCTGTCCCGATACGGGCCCGTCGTTTGTATCCTCATTTGCCCGCATGATGCCCACTATCTTCAGCGGCACGCCCACATCCGGGCTTGAGTAGAGATAATCCATCCCCGTCTGGGTGGCCGATATATCCACATACGTCCCCGTGGCGCTGTCCTTCTGATAGTACTCCGAGGGCAGTATGAACTTAAACTCCGTATCGCACAGCTCCTCGTAGCTCCAGCTCAGAGTCTCCGCCTCCACCGGCTTTCCCGCCATAAGGGCGTTCATGGTCTCCGACATGTCGTCGGAGGATATGAACCCCAGAGCGTAGAGCATAAGGTCGGATATCTCGTTATTTTTATCGATAAATATGACTATCTCGTCGTAATTTTCCGGCCAGCGCCCGTAGAGCACATCGTACTGGTCCCGGACGCTCTGGGCTATACCCTCGCCGTCCTCATCGGGCAAAAGCTCATTCCACACGTCCATGCGCTCGTACATGCCGCCCATGGTGTCAAAATAAGATGAATAGTCCCCGCCGAACATGCTGGTCATGGCCCCCTCCAGCATGCTCATGACGTCGCTCTTCACCACGTTGCCGTCGGCGTCCTTGGTGTAGACGTCGAACTTGAAATCGTAGGAGTAGTGGACCTTCGCTATGTCCATTATCCCGTTGCCGCCCTTGTCAAGAAACTCCTTGAAAGCGGTGAGGTTATTTGTCTTGGTCTGTGCCGTCATCATGGACGAGAGCATGTCGTACATGACCGTGGCGGAGTAGACCCTGTCCGGCTCCCTATTCTCCGTCTCGTCTCTGTCCCTGGCGCCCATGAAGCTTGTGAGCATGGCCGACATGTCCAGCCTCTCCCCCTCGATGGTTATGGGGT
>CANQUO010000219.1 GCA_947627085.1 uncultured Oscillospiraceae bacterium | reverse complement strand
AAAAGACGTCTCATATGATCTTCTACGCGCTTTGCGCTATAAAAAGCAGACATTTTTCAAATGTCTACTTTTTAAAGGAGATCAGTATAACAGCTGAATAGCGCCATAAAAACCGCCGTATTTTTTATAAGGACGGCGGTTTTTTACTTTATTTTTCCGCTTTTTTGCACATTTTCCGTATCCCCCGGAGCCCGTGGCCGTTGGCAATGTCCAAAAGGCCCTCCAGCAGATAGTTGTTCATGCCCCCGTTTATCTTCATGTTTGTGAGGGACGAGTCGGCGGTACAGCTTATCATCATGCGGTAATACGGGTCCGTCTTGTCCTTCACGCCGATATTCTTCCCGACGCTGTGGACAAGATATTTATACAATATCCCCATCACCCACGAGTCGTCCTTCATCTCCAGCACCGAGTTTTCCATGGTGAACCGGCCCTTTTTCGGTGCGGTCTCCGTGACCTTGTGCCCGACCAGCGCCTCAAAATCCTCATGCGTCGGCGCGCCCTTGGGCTCAAAATACCATCCCGGTACATGCGGCGCCTCAAGCTCCGTCCCCGGCTTGTCGACCGTCCCGGAAAGCCGCAGATCGTCGCTCCCGGAGCCCACGCTGACGGTGTACCTGCCCCCCGGCACCACCCAGCCGCCGTTCCAGACGGCGAAGGCCCTGTCCGTGAGGCGAAACACGATCTGGCGGCTCTCCCCGGGCTCAAGATACACCTTTTCAAACCCCCGAAGCTCCAGCTTCGGCCGGTAAAAGGGTCCCTCCGGCGGCGCTATATAGAGCTGTGCCACCTCCGCCCCGGCCCTTTTGCCCGTATTTTTGACAGTACACTTCACACTGTCCCCGGATATCTCAAGGCCCGAATACTCAAAGCGCGTGTAGCTCAGGCCGTGGCCGAAAGCAAACTGCGTCCTGACCCCGGCACTCACATAGTATCTGTACCCCACGTAAAGCCCCTCCCGGTAGTGGGCGTCCTTCTTCCCGTGGGCGTAGTAGCCGGAGGACACGCAGTCGGAATACCGTACCGGCCAGCTCTCGGCAAGCTTGCCCGAGGGCGAGACCTTACCGAAGAGGAGGTCCGCCACCGCGTCACCCGCCGCCTCACCGGGCAGGCCCATGTAGAGTATGGCCTTTACCTTCCCCTCCCAGGGCGTCTCCACCGGGCTTCCGCAATAGAGCACCACGGCTGTATTTGGGTTTGCCTCCGCCACGGCGTCGATGAGCCGAAGCTGGCCTGACGGCATGGTCATATCCTCCCGGTCAAAGCCCTCGGACTCGTAGTTGTCCGTAAGCCCCGCGAAAATTACCGCCTTCTTCGCCGATCTTGCCGCCGTCACGGCCTGGGCGATGAGCTCGTCGGTGGTCTCCCCCTCGGCGTCACAGCCCGGGACGAATTTCACGTTTTTGCATGCGTCCAGGACGTTTTTGAGCCGCCAGGGGTTTATGTGACTGCTCCCGGAGCCCTGATAGCGCACAGCCTTTGCCATGTGTCCTATGAAAACCGCTTCGCTCTCATTTAAAAGCGGCAAAAGTCCGTCCTCATTTTTAAGCAACACCGCGCTCTCCGCGGCTACACGGCGGGCAAGCTCATAATTTGCCTCCATATCCGCCGTGAGCTTTTTAAGTTTGGGGTCGTTTCCCCTTTTCGCAAGCCTTGCCACTCTCACGGCCGACCGGTCTACGTATTTTTCGTCGAGCTCGCCCTTCTCGACAGCTCTTCTCGCCTCCGCCTCCATGTACGCCGAGCCCCCGGGCATGTTGAGGTCGCACCCGGCCCTGAAGGCCTCTATCCTGTCCCACATGGCCCCCCAGTCGGAGACGACCAGCCCCTCAAAGCCCCACTCGTCCCGGAGGATATCCGTCAGGAGCTTTTTGTTGTCGGAGCAGTGGACGCCGTTTACCTTGTTGTAGGCGCACATCACCGTGGAGGGCCTGCCCTCCTTTACCGCCGTCTCGAAGGCCGCCAGGTAAATTTCCCGCATCGTCCTCTCGTCCGCCACACTGTCGGAGGAAAGGCGCTTGTACTCCTGATTGTTGAGGGCGAAATGCTTGAGGCTTGAGCCCACGCCGGTGCCCTCAACGCCCCGGATGAACCCGGCGGCCAGCTTCCCGGCCAAAAGCGGGTCCTCGGAAAAATACTCAAAGTTCCGCCCGCAAAGTGGGTTCCGCTTTATGTTCGCCCCTGGCCCCAGCACAAGTCCCACGCCGTTGGACGCGGCCTCCCTCGCGATGGCCTCGCCGGCAGACGCCAAAAGCTCCGGGTCCCAGCTGCAGGCGCTTGACACGGCGGCGGGAAAGCAGGTGGCGGGGACGGACCTGTTGCCGTTCATGGCCTCCCCGTCGTCTATCTGCTTTCTCAGGCCGTGGGGCCCGTCGCACATCATCATCTCCGGTATCCCGGCCACCGGGAAGGGCTTGGTATGCCAGAAGTCCCGGCCCGAGCACAGCGCTATTTTGTCCTTTAAGGACAGGCCCTTTATCTTATCCTCCATTTGATTCACCTCTCATTTTCATAATACTCCAATTATATCACACAATACCCCAACAAACAACACTCAATCCCCCTCAAAAATGTTGCGCCACCCCTGTCCCCCGTAAAGGTTGCGCCTACGGCGCTTATTTAAACGCACTACAGGCGCAACCTTATTCCCCACCCCTTTTCTCGGAAGGGTGCTCCGCAGGGCCGGGAGGTTCGAGCCTGTTTGCATTTTTGCCCCTCCCTATGGGAGGGGGTAGGGGGTGGGCCGAGGGTAGTTATTCGGCCCACCCCGTCCATCGCTTCGCTTGGACACCCCTCCCAAAGGGAGGGGCTTTTCG
>CANQUO010000218.1 GCA_947627085.1 uncultured Oscillospiraceae bacterium | reverse complement strand
TAGGTGTTGCCGATGTGGGGCTTGCCGGACGCGTAGGCGATGGCGGTGGAGAGATAGAATTTTCCTTTACTCATGTTGTGTACCTCCTGAATGTAAAAGCTTATGATATTGTAACATCTTTTGCTTAAAGTGGCAATAAATTCGCGGTTTAACGGCTTATTTTACGTATCATCAGATAGGAATTCCGAAAGCTCCCGTCCTCCAGTCTCACGGCGTCGGGGTGGCAGGAGACGATGCGAAAGCCCATCTTCTCATATAGCGCCCGGGCCCGGGAATTGCCCTCGAAGAAGTCAAGCTCCAGTTGGGTGACATACTCCCGGCTCTCGGCGACGCGGATGAGCGCGCCAAGCATGGCCGTGCCGATGCCCAGACCCCAGAACTCCCGCCGGATGGCGATGCCGAGGCCCGCTCGGTGGCGGGTCTTGACATGGGCGTTGAAAGTGATATCGCTCGTACCCGCGAGGCGTCCGCCCACGAAACAGCCAAGCAGTACATCGCCGGCGGATGAGCTCAGATACCCTTCGATGAAGGCCCGCTCGTCCTCCACGGTCATCGCCGCCGTGTCCTCGGGGCTTGTGAGCAGGAAGGGAGTCTCCCGGACGCATTCGGAAAAGCTCTCCAGCATAGCCGGGGCGTCCTCCGGGCGCACGGAGCGCAAAATCGCCTCCCGCCCATCCTTCAGACTGACGGGAATTGACTCAACGACCATGGCTTACACCATCCGTTCGCCCATTTTGACGCCGCCAAGGATGTGGAAGTGCAGATGGGGGACGGTCTGGCCGGCGTCGGGGCCGCAGTTGGATATGACGCGGTAGCCGCCCTCAAGGCCCTCGTCCCGGGCAATCTTGGCGATAACGGTGAACATGTGGCCCACAAGGAGGGCCTCGTTCTCGCCGTCAATCTCCGCCACAGACTGTATGTGGGCCTTGGGCACCACCAGAATGTGGGTGGGGGCCTGGGGATTTATGTCCCGGAAGGCGTAGCAGAGCTCGTCCTCGTAGACCTTCGCGGAGGGTATATCGCCCTTTATAATCCTGCAGAAAACGCAGTTTTCATCGAAATTTAGAACATCGGACATTGTTTTTCCTCCTATTCTTTTTCCGCTCTCACAAGAGCGTACATCATCACGTCAAATTCCGGCTCCGCACTCGTCACACCGTCCCGGACGAGCACAAGGCCGGCGCCGGCGATCTCACGGCGGAGTGTGGCGAAGTCCACCGTCCGGCAGGTGGTGGAGGCCACGGTAAGGGTCCTGCCCGTGGCCTGGTGGACGCGGGGGACACAGTCAAAGGCCCGTTCGGGGTCGCTTTTCCGGGAGACTGTCCCGTCGCCCATGGTGAGCACCAGCCCATGCCCCGTGTCCGTCAGGTGCTCCCGGACAAATCGCCAGAAGGCCGCCCGGTCGGGGTCCTCCGTCAGCATGTGGAGCACCGCCACGGCGTATATGAAGTCGAATTTTTGTAAAAGCGTGCCGTCCAAAAAGTCGAGGGCCTTGAAGCTCCCTGCGTGCTCCGGGTACTTCCGGCGGCACCAGCTCACAGCCTCGTCGGATATATCCGTGGCGGTCACGTTGTACTTATCCCGCAGAAGCGCCGCCGCGTCCCGGCCCTCGCCGCAGCCCAGCTCAAGTATGGCGCTTTGGGCGGTAAGACCGAGCTTGCGTACAGTTTCGGCCACGATGGGCGTCGGCGTGTCGGAGGCCCATTGGAGACCGGCATCATGTACGGCCTTGTAGCGCCGGTCGTAGGCCCGGTAATATTCCGTCATGCTCTGTGCTCCGGCACCACGGCGAAAAACCGAAGGGGCTTATCCGATTCGTTCCTCATACTGTGGGTGTGGCCCTGGGGGCAGTAGCTGGCATCATTGGGGCGAAGAATCTCACACTCACCGTCGCAGACCATCACGGCCTCGCCCTCTAAGATATATACTATCTCGCTGTTCCCCTCATGGGTGTGCATCCCGATGTGGGCCCCGGGGGCGAGGGTGGCCAGCATTATTTTGTTGTTATCGTCAGTGAACATCCGGGGCTCAAAAAGGCCCGCGCCGCCCTTAAAGCCGTCGATGTGCTGTTCGGAAATCGCGTAAAAGTCGATTTTCATGCGTTACCCCCGGCTTACAGGCCAAGCTTTTCGGCCACGAAGTTGTCAACGGAGGCCAGAGCGTCGTCCAGCATCAGGACATCCTTGCCGCCTCCCATGGCCGAGTCGGGCCGGCCGCCGCCGCGTCCTCCGCATATGGCGGAGACGGCCTTTATGATGTCCCCGGCCTTAACGCCCTTGGCCACCGCGTCCTTGCCGCAGACGGCCTGGAAGGTGAGCTTCTCTCCGTCCACGCTGGCGATAACGGCCACCACGGCGCTGTCACGGTCGCGGAGCATGTCGCCGATCTTCCGAAGGTCGTCGGGCGTGGCCCCGTGGCGGCTGGCGGTGACCACATGGAGGTCCCCGACCCTTTTGGCGGCGGCAAGGAAACTGCCGATCTCGCCGGAGCGGAGCTTGTCCTGAAGGGACTCCAGATCGTGGTGGAGGTGCCTTATCTCCTCCTGATTTGCCTTCAGCTTGTCAACAAGCTCGAAGGGGGAGGACTTCAATACGTTGGCCGCCTCCAAAAGGGTGCGGTTCACGCGCTCGTTCTCTTTGAAATATTCAAGGCCCGTTATGGCCTCGATGCGCCGGACGCCCGCTGCCACGGAAAATTCGCTGGTTATGCGGAAGGGGCCCACCTTGGCGGTGTTGTCCTCATGTGTGCCGCCGCAGAACTCCACGGAGAAGCCGTCGCCCATGGTGACCACCCGGACGATGTCCCCGTATTTCTCCCCGAAGAGG
>CANQUO010000217.1 GCA_947627085.1 uncultured Oscillospiraceae bacterium | reverse complement strand
GGGGCGGTTGCGCTCCGAAACGCGCCTGCGGGCGCAGTCCTCTCCCCAGCGGGCAACAGCCCGCCGGGGGCCCCATGGCACACTCCGCAAAACAAAAGGGATTTTTTCTGACGCGCATGTCGTCAGAAAAAATATTTCGATTGTTTTTTTGCTTTTACGGTCAAATACAACTTTTTACAAAGGCGCGGAATATCTTTTTCGAGTTTTCGTCCGTCTTGTGGGAGAACTCCGGGTGCCACTGGACAGCCCAGAGGAAGGACCTTTGGGGCAGGCATACCGCCTCCACAAGGCCGTCCTCGGATACGGCCATCGGTTGAAGGGAAGGGGCGAGGTCCCGTATCGCCTGATGGTGACAGCTGTTGACGGGGAGCGTTTCCGTGCGGAAAAGCTCCCAAAGGGGAGTATTACGGGCTATGTTCACTTCATGGCTTGGCCGGTCATAGGGCGGGGCCTGATGGTGGCGCGTGTCCGACGGGTGCTGGGCCGGCAGGTCCTGATAGAGCGTCCCGCCAAGGTGGGCGTTTATGAGCTGTATCCCCCGGCAGATGCCGAGGACCGGCTTATCGAGCCTTATGGCCTCGTCAAGGAGAATCGTGTCCGACACGTCCCTTTCCGGGCTCGTCTCCCCGCAGACGAAAAGCTTTGTATCTCCGTACATCTCCGGCCCCACGTCCTGGCCTCCGGCGATGAGAAGTCCGTCAAGCGCCTCCATAAGCCGCTCCGCGTCCCGGCCGTCTGATATCACAGGAAGCATCACCGGCATACCGCCGGCCTCGCTGATGCCCTCAAAGTACCCCGGCAGCATCCACAGGCTCTCCCGGCCGTAATCCACAAGTGCCGTCACACCTATAAGCGGCTTTTTCATAAAATACTCCTCCTTGAAATCCGCGATACCTCGGAGTATAATACAAAAAATAGCAAAAATCAATAAAAATCGCCGAAGAAAAAATGCGGACGATCTTCAAACAGCGCGGTTCACCCGGTTCGACACCCGCGCCGGACATCGGCGCGAAAAACGGGGACATGGCGTTTATCCGGGACCTTGAAAAGATTTCTTGACAAACGTTCACCCGGGGGATATGCTTAGTGTATTACAATAAACCCGAAAAGAGGTAATATATATGAGTAAGCACGGCATCGGCACAAAGTGCGTACAGGCGGGGTACACGCCGGGTAACGGCGAGCCCAGGCAGATACCCATCATACAGTCCACCACCTTCAAATATGACACCAGCGAGCACATGGGGAAGCTCTTCGACCTGGAGGAGTCGGGCTACTTCTACACCCGCCTCCAGAACCCCACCAACGACATGGTTGCCGCGAAAATCGCGGCCCTGGAGGGCGGCACGGCGGCCATGCTCACAAGCTCCGGCCAGGCGGCCAACTTCTACGCCGTATTCAACATCGCCACCTGCGGCGACCACGTGGTGGCCAGCTCCACCATCTACGGCGGCACCTATAACCTCTTCCACGTGACCATGCGTAAGATGGGCGTGGACTTCACCTTCGTCTCCCCGGACTGCACCGAGGAGGAGCTGAACGCCGCTTTCCGGCCCAACACAAAGGCCGTGTTCGGCGAGACCATAGCAAACCCGGCCCTGACGGTATTGGACATAGAGAAATTCGCGAAAGCCGCCCACGCCCACGGCGTGCCCCTCATTGTGGACAACACCTTCGCCACCCCGGTAAATTGCCGGCCCATCGAGTGGGGCGCGGATATAGTCACCCACTCCACCACAAAGTACATGGACGGCCACGGAGCGGGCGTTGGCGGGGCCATCGTGGACTCCGGCAAATTCGACTGGTTTGCCCACGCCGACAAATTCCCCGGCCTCACCACCCCGGACGCCAGCTACCACGGCGTCACCTACGCCGAGAAATTCGGCCTTGGCGGGGCCTTCATCACCAAGTGCACGGCCCAGCTCATGCGGGACTTCGGCTCCATCCAGTCACCCCAGAACGCGTTTATTCTGAACTTGGGCCTTGAGAGCCTCCACGTCAGGATGCCCCGGCACTGCGAAAACGGCCTTGCCGTGGCGAAATTTTTGAAAAATCACCCCAAGATAAGCTTCGTCATCTACCCGGGGCTTGAGGGGGACAAGTACCACGAGATGGCCGAGAAGTACATGCCGAACGGCACCTGCGGCGTGGTATCCTTCGGCTTTGCGGGAGGCCGCCAGGCCGCCGAGACCTTTATGAAGCATTTGAAATTAGGTGCCATCGAGACCCACGTGGCCGACGCCCGGACCTGCTGTCTCCACCCGGCCAGCGCCACCCATCGGCAGATGAACGACGATGAGCTGGTGGCCGCCGGCATCACCCCGGACCTGGTCCGCATGTCCTGCGGGCTGGAGGACGCGAAGGACCTTATCGAGGATATCGGGCAGGCGCTGGAATACGTGTGAGGCTCCGAAGCCGCTTAGGCTTTTTATCGTGGGCCGTCCGATGGGACGGGGCAATCTATTTTCCTCTCTTTTGTTGGCACAAATGAGAGGAAAGTAGCAAAGGAGAGAAAATGCTTTTTGCGCGTGTCGGTAGCTTACCACATCGCCATCCGCGCGTGCGTGGTCGAATTGCCCCTACGTCTGACCCGCTTGGCCGCTTACAGCTCAGGTGTCGGTAGACTTGACCTCTAACTTGGGCGCGCTGGCGCGGTGGTCGTCGTCTGCCCCTCCCTCTGGGAGCGGGTAGGGGGTGGGCCGAATCACCTACCACCCCAAAAAACGCTTCCGTAGGGGCCGATGCCCACATCGGCCTGTCCCTGCCGCGCGGATACCCCCTTTTTGGAAAAGGCTGCGCCCGCAGGCGCGTTTCGGAGGCCAACCGCCCCGAAGGGG
>CANQUO010000216.1 GCA_947627085.1 uncultured Oscillospiraceae bacterium | reverse complement strand
CCGGCAAGAAGCTCGTTATCATCGCCGAGGACGTGGAGGGCGAGGCCCTTGCCACCCTTATCCTCAACAAGATTCGCGGCACCTTCAACTGCCTTTGCGTCAAGGCCCCCGGCTTTGGCGACAGGCGCAAGGAGATGCTCCGCGACATCGCCATCCTCACCGGCGGCGAGGTCATTTCAAGCGAGCTGGGCATGGAGCTGAAGGACGCCACCCTCAATATGCTGGGTCAGGCCCGTCAGGTCAAGGCCACCAAGGAGAACTGCATCATCGTTGACGGCGCCGGCGACAAGTCCGAGATCGCCGCCAGGGTCGCCCAGATAAAGAACGAGTACGAGATCACCACCTCCGATTACGACCGCGAGAAGCTCCAGGAGCGCCTTGCCAAGCTGGCCGGCGGCGTGGCCGTCATCAAGGTCGGCGCGGCCACCGAGACGGAGATGAAGGAGAAGAAGCTCCGCATCGAGGACGCCCTCAACGCCACCCGGGCGGCTGTGGAGGAGGGCATCGTGGCCGGCGGCGGCACAGCCTACGTTGTGGCCTCCAAGGCCCTTACCAAGCTCCTCAAGGAGACCCACGGCGACGAGAAAACAGGCGTTGCCATGATCGCCAAGTCCCTTGAGGCCCCCATCAAGCAGATCGCCGCCAACGCGGGACTTGAGGGCGCGGTCATCCTCAACAACGTGAAAAGCAGTAAGAGCACCGCTTACGGCTTCAACGCCGCCACTGAGCAGTACTGCAACATGATCGAGGCCGGTGTAGTCGATCCCACCAAGGTCTGCCGCTCCGCTCTGGAGAACGCGGCCTCCATCGCCGGCATCGTCCTCACCACCGAGTCCCTTGTGGCCGACAAGCCCGAGCCCCCCGCTCCCGCCGCCCCCGCCGCACCCGACATGGGAGGAATGTATTAATTTGAATGAAAAGGCGGAGCCTTTTCATTCAAATTAAGGGAATACGTGCGAAAATCCCGGACGGAATTAGAATTCCGCCCGGGATTTTCTGCCGTTTTGCTCCGCGCACCGCCGAAGGCGGCACACTCCGCAAAACAAGAGGGATTTTTTCCGACGTACATGCCGTCGGAAAAAATATTTGAATGGGGTTAGCCCCTCCCTTTGGGAGGGGGCAGGGGGTGGGGAGAATCGGATTTTCCTATTTGAATTCTCCTCATCAGTGTGCTAAAATACTCACAAAGGCGGTGAGAAAATGGGAAGTCGGGTGGACCTTCATATGCACAGCGCGGCGTCGGATGGGACGGATACGGCGGGGGAGCTGGTGAAAAGGGCGGTGGAGGCGGGGATAAATATCTTTGCCCTGACGGACCACGACACGGCGGCGGGGCTCGACGAGGCGGAAGGGCTCATACCGGCCGGGGCGGCGTTTATCCCGGGAATAGAGTTTTCCTGCCGGACGCGGTCGGGCAGATGCCATATTCTGGGCTACGGGTGCGACAGGAGCTCCGACAGCTTTCAAAAGATACTCACCGCAGGGGCGGAGCTAAGACGGGCGAAGCTTGAGGCGCGAATCGAATTCCTTGAAAATCTGGGCGTGAAGCTTCCGGAGCATGAGCTTGCGATACTTCGCTCCATGCCCAGCGCCGGGAAGCCCCACATCGCGGGCCTCATGGTGAAATACGGCTTTGCCGGGGACATAAGCGCCGCTATGGCCGTCATCGACCGGTGCCCCGCAAGCTCCGCGCGGCTTGAGGCGGAGCCGGTCGTTCGCGGCATACTCCGCTCCGGCGGCGTCCCCGTCTGGGCCCATCCCTTGGGCGGCGAGGGGGAGCCGGAGACCGGTGAGAGGGAGTTTGAGGCGATGCTTTCGGAGCTTATAAAATACGGACTTATGGACCTTGAGTGCTTTTACTCAAAGTACCCGCTTGCAAAATGCCTCTGGCTTGAGGGAAAGGCCAACGAGCGGGGCCTTTTAGTCTCCGGCGGGAGCGACTACCACGGGAAAAATAAAAATATCGCGTTGGGGACCCTGAACGCCGACGGCGTCGACATACCGGCGGACAGGCTGACCATCCTTGGGCGGTTCATGAGGTGAAAGATGAAAGCTGTTATCTTCGATTTTGACTACACTCTCGGCGATTCGACCGAGGGGATATTGGAATGCCTGTCCTACGGCCTTGCAAAGCTGGGCTTTCCCCCGGCGGGAAGGGAGGAGATGCGCCGGACCATCGGCCTCTCCCTTGGCCCGGCCCTGGAGGCGCTGACCGGTTGCGCGGACCCGGAGAAGGCAAAGGAATTTACAAGACTTTTCATGGAGAAGGCCGACGAGGTGATGGTGGCGAGGGCCGAGCTCTTTCCCGGGAGCGCCCGGGTCCTGCGAGACATAAAGGCCCGGGGACTTAAAATCGGCATCGTCACCACAAAGGCGAGCTACCGGATATGGAAAATATTAGATAAGTGCGGCGTCCGGGAGCTTGTGGATGTGGTGGTGGGGAGCAACGACGTGAAAAACGAAAAGCCCCACCCGGAGTCCCTGATGAGGGCGGCGGAGCTATTGGATATCGACCTTGCCGACATCCTCTACGTCGGCGACAGCACCGTGGACGCCCAGTGCGCCGCCTCCGCCGGCGTGAAATTCGCCGGAGTGCTCACGGGTACGACGGTGAGAGAGGAAATGGAGCGGTACCCCAATGTGTACATAGCGGAGGACCTGCCGACATTGGCAAGAGAGTGGGAGTGCTGAAAAAGCCGAAAGGTGAGGGTTCCAAACCCTCCCGCTTTTGATAAGCGCCGTAAGGTGCAACTTTATTCCCCCACCCCCCTTTCGGAAAGGGGGGTGGCCCCGCAGGGCCGGGAGGTTCGAGCCTCTTATCCGTCGCGATATCTTATTAAGACGAGGGACG
>CANQUO010000215.1 GCA_947627085.1 uncultured Oscillospiraceae bacterium | reverse complement strand
GAGTGTAAAGCGCCATATGGGCACGGATTGGCGGTTTACGGTGGACGGCAGGGCCTTTACTCCCCAGGAGATAAGCGCCATGATCCTCACAAAGCTGAGATCCGACGCGGAGAGCTTCCTGGGCGGTCCGGTGACGGACGCGGTCATCACGGTCCCGGCCTACTTCAACGACATCCAGCGGCAGGCCACCAAGGACGCCGGACGCATCGCGGGCCTCAACGTCCTGCGCATCATCAATGAGCCCACCAGCGCCGCCCTGGCTTACGGCCTTGACAACGGCGTCGCCCAGAAGGTCATGGTCTACGACCTGGGCGGCGGCACCTTCGACGTCTCCATCATCGAGATTGGCGGCGGGGTCATTGAAGTCCTGGCCGCGAACGGCGACAACCACCTGGGCGGCGATGACTTCGACGAGATCATCACGGAGGAGCTGTGCGGCCTCATAAGATCCCAGCACCGCTTCGACCCCCGTCGGGACCCGGCGGCCCTCCAGCGGGTCCGGGACGCGGCGGAGCAGGCGAAAAAGGAGCTGTCTTCCTCACAGGCGGCGTATATCTCCCTTCCGTATCTCACCACCGTCCGGGATGAGCCGGTGAATTTTGAGCACACGTTGACGCGCGCCCGCTTTAATGAGCTTACCCGCCATTTGGTGGAGCGTACAGCCGGCCCCGTCCGCGCCGCCCTAGCCGACGCGGGGCTTTCGCCCATAGAGCTCGGCCGGGTCATCCTGGTGGGCGGCTCCACCCGCATACCCACGGTGCAGGACGAGGTCCGCAAGCTCACGGGCAAGGAGCCCTCCAGGTCCATAAACCCCGACGAGTGCGTGGCCCAGGGCGCCGCGGCCCAGGGGTCGAACCTGTCCGGCGGAGGGCTCGTCCT
Organism: uncultured Oscillospiraceae bacterium; assembly: GCA_947627085.1. GTDB lineage: Bacteria > Bacillota > Clostridia > Oscillospirales > Oscillospiraceae > RUG626. Next base: position 1,983 of record CANQUO010000215.1, on the reverse strand, counting down.
CTCAAACAGCGCTTTGGGACGGCCCGGCGGCGGGAGCGGGCTTTTGCTGCTGGATGTGACGCCCCTGAGCCTGTCCATCGAGACGGTAGGCGGCGTGGCCACAAGGCTTGTTGAGCGCAACACCACCCTGCCTGTCCACTATTCAAAAGTCTTCTCCACCGCCGCGCCCTACCAGTCCAATGTGGAGATAAACGTTCTCCAGGGGGAGCGCCCCATGGCACGGGACAACAAGTCCATCGGCAAATTCAGGCTGAATGGCATCCGCCGCGCCCCGGCGGGGGTGCCGCAGATCGAGGTGACCTTCGACATCGACGCCAACGGCATCCTGAAGGTCACGGCCCGTGACCTGGACACCCGGCAGGAGCAGTCCATTACCATCTCCGGCGCCGAGCGCATGAGTGAGGCCGAGATCGACGCCGCCATCCGTGACGCCCGGCGCTACGCCGCCCAGGATGGAGTGCGCCGAAGCCTCCTGGAGGCCAACGCGGAGGCCAACCGGACCCTGGCGGACGCCCGGAAGGTCCTTGAAAGGGCCAAAAAGAAGCTCCCCAAGGAGGAGAAGAGATCCTTGAAGGGCGGTATCTCCGACCTTGAAAAGCTCCTGGCCTCCGAAAAGCCGGACAGGATGGGGGAGAGCGACGTCATGCGGATAAAAGAAGCCGCGGAGCGCCTGCGCGCCATGTCGGACTGCTGCGCGCCTTATGCGGGGTAAAGCCATGAGTAAGAGAACAAAGAGACTTACACGAACAGTTTATCAAAAGCTTTAACCGAAGCAAGGTTACGAGGCCATCCGCGGCGAGAGCACCTGGGACAGCGGCTTCGAGTGATTCGAGTACCTGTGGTGCCGGGATGACAAGAAGATATTGGTAAGCGTTTCCAAACAAAAAGTTCGGGAAAACCTCAAAAAAGGCTTTCCCAAAAAAATAATCCTACAAAAACAAAACGCGAGCCCAGCACAGCGGGTCGCGTTTTGAGAGGGCTGCGCCCGCAGGCGCGTTTCGAAGGCCAACCGCTCGGAACGGGCGGCTCTTAGGCCGGAGATGGAGCGAAGTCAGCGAGTGAGAAAGAAGGCAGACACCTTAAGCGACTGCCTTCTTTCGAGCCATCGCAACTTCCGCGACGACGTGGTGGAGCAAAATGCGCGGTGTCCGAACCAAGGAAGTTCGTCACCGCGCGCTTTGGTGGAGCTTATCTTCGATGGTGTGATCGTCCCCGTATTAAATGAGGAGATCATGGCCGAATACCGCAATGTCCTGGCACGGCCAAAATTCCACCTGACAGAGGAAATCGTCGAGGACGTCATTGCCGACATGACAGAGCGCGGCGTTTTCGTGGACGCGGAGACTCTGGAATGGGATCTGCCCGACGCCAAGGACAGGGTGTTCTACGAGGTGGTCATGGAGGAGCGAAAGTCAGAGGACGCCTACCTCGTCACCGGAAATCTGCGCCACTTCCCGGTAAAGCCCTTCGTAGTGACACCGAGGGAAATGCTGGACATCATTATCGAGGACGCCCAGGAATGGGACAATTGAAAAACATTTTATCCTATACGAAACCGCCCCGTACTGCCAGGTCAGTACGGGGCGGTTTTCAGCTGATCAACATCTGTTGGTCAAAATGTCAATTTTCACCACTCGTTATTGTCACATTTAACAAAAAAGCACTTTATTTTACAAACCGCATTGACATTTTGCGAGATTGGTTTTATACTTGGGTTGCTAAAACGATTTAGCATCAATTTTTAGATTGGAGGAAAGATCTATGAAAAAGGCAAATTGGCTTGTCCTGCTTCTTATCTGCGCGATCATAGTTTCGGCGCTCTCCGGCTGTGGAGACACGAAAGAGGAAACGAAGTTCTCCGTAGAATTTATGGACGGCGATACCGTTTTAAAGACCGAGGAGGTCGCGGAAAACGGGACAGCCACACAGTGGACACCCGAAAAAGAGGGGCAGACCTTTGTGGGCTGGTTTGCGACTCCCTCC
>CANQUO010000214.1 GCA_947627085.1 uncultured Oscillospiraceae bacterium | reverse complement strand
TGCGTGGCGGCAATCGCCTCCGTAAAGCGCGAGCTTGGCGGCCGCTGGGCCGCCGGAGTGGTGGTCTGGCAGTGCGTCATAGCCTGGCTCGTGGCCCTTCTCGTTCGGGGAATACTTATCCTTATTCTTTGAGGCGAAAAAATGAAACCGGTTGACATAATCGTTATACTGTGCGTAATTGCCGTGCTGGTCCTGGCGGTGTGGCTGAACAACAGGAGAAAGAAAACGAGCTCCTGCTGTGGGGACTGCTCAAAATGCGCCAAGGCCACCGCCGTGGCGGACAAAAAGCGGGCCAACTACCCGTTTGAAATAAGAGCGGAGATAACGGGTATGACTTGCCAAAACTGCGCCGTCACCGTGGAGAACGCCTTAAACTCCCTTGAGGGCGTCTGGGCCGTGGTGCGGCTCGACACTAAGACCGCCAGGATACTCTGTAAAAGCGAGCCGGATAAGGAGAAAATCCGAAGGGCCATCCACGACGCCGGCTACGGCGTGGGGAGCCTTGAGATCGTTGCGGCTGACTGAGGTGACAAAATGACGTTTTATCAAAAATATAAAAAGCTCGGCGTCTCTCTGGCCCCCGCCGGATTTATCGAGGGCGGGGAGCCGGAGCCCTACTTTTGCACCCCGAAGGGGGCCAAAATAATAGGCCGGGCCGGGGTGGACGGGATACACTACTGCTTTGTCCGGGGCTTTGGGGAGACGGTATTCGCCGTGAGCCCCATGGCCGGGCGGGAGGGCTACGTGCGGCCCATCGCCGGGAGCTTTGAGGATATGCTGAGGCTCCTTGTGGCCTCCGGGAACATGGCGGCCCTTGACCAGGCGTGGATGTTCGATAAGGAGCAGTTTGAGGAATTTGTCCGGGATAACCCGCCGGACGATGAGGCGCGGGCGGCATTTGAGGTATTAAAGGACAGGCTCGGTATCACGCCCATGCCGGGGCCACTTGAATACATATTCAGGCTCCAGTGGGACTTCGACATGAGCTCCCTCAGATTTTCGAAGGAGTATTACGAGGCGATGGAGGCCGCGCCGGTAAAACGTGAGTGGAAGGTCACTTTTGACGGCGGATTTTCCGCTGTGCGCGGCAAAGCGGGCCGGGAGATAAGGCTCGACAGGCGGTTTGACTGGGGCGGCGGGACATTTTTCGTGCCGGCGGCCTATGTGTGCGCCAACGGGATAGTTGTGGACATACTCAATAAGATAGACGCGGGAGCGCTGGGGGCGTTTCTTGAAAAATTCAAGGCCTCCGGCGGAAAGGTGAACCTCCATGAAAACCCGATGTCCGTGAATTTTAGGGGTGAGCTCACGGTTGACGGGGCGGCGCTCCGCCAAAAGAGCGACGTGGGTACGGGCTGGGTGCCGGAGAGCCTTTTTGGCGAGGAGTACGCCGGGGAAAATCCCACGGCTAAATTTGTTTTGGAGCACTACGGCATTGAGCCTGACTGCCCCTGGTCCATACGGCGTATGGCCTTTAAGTGGCCGGAGGGCGGGAAGAGAGAGGTGAGGGACGTGAAGCTACGCCTCTCTCGGGAGAGGAGCGAGCTTTCCGGCGGTACCTTCGACACCCCGGAGGCGGGGGAGAGCGTGAGCTTTCAAAATCCCCGCACTATGGAGGAGGTCACGCTGACCGCAGTGGAGGCGTCGGAGGATACGCTGGGCCCGAAAGCTTTCCGGGATAAGGATATGGAGTGGCCCACGCACATGACCACCCTTCGCTACGTGCTGACCCCGGAGCTTTCGCGGGAGAGTTATTCCCTGCGGGACGCCATGGAGGGGGACAGCCCGAGACGGAAGGACGGCACGGGCTCCGGCAGTATGGCGGTGCTTGCCATGACAAGGTACCCGGGAGAGAGCGAGACGTGGGAGGGCAAGCGGATACGCGTGGCCGCCTCCCGGCTGAGATTTGAAAAAACGCCCGTGCGGTGGGAATTCATATTTTTGGAAAAGCTTGTGGAGGATACGGAGGTGACGCTTCTTTGACCGTGAAGGAGAGGGTCCTGGCCTACGCCAAGAGGACCTACGGCACCGTCCCCGACCGGCCCTTCGCCACGGCGCCCACCTATGAGGTCCTGAGGCATGAGGGCAGTAAAAAATGGTATGCCCTTTTTATGGACATACCGGCAAATAAGCTGGGCCTCCCGGGGGAGGAGAAGGTTGACATAATAAATCTCAAGTGCGACCCCATTCTGGCCGGCTCCCTGCGGGACGGGGTGGGGATATTCCCGGGCTACCACTTAAATCACGCAAGCTGGATAACGGTGCTCCTTGACGGGACGGTGGATTTTCGGGATATTTGCCCGCTTATTGATATAAGCTACACGCTCACCGGCGGGAAGTCCGGAAAAATTCGTGACTGGCTCATACCGGCAAACCCCGCCTATTACGACCTTGAAAAGGCTCTGAGGCAGGACATGGACCGGCCCTTTATCTGGAAGCAGAGCAGTAATATATCCGTGGGCGACCGGGTCTACATATATATGGCCGCGCCGGAGCGGAGAATAAGATATAAGTGCGAGGCTATTGAGGTCAACATCCCCCACGCTTACGAGGACGGGAACGTGACCATGAAGAGGGTCATGCGCTTAAAGCTCCTTCGCCGGTACGACGGCCAGGAAATCGGCGTGGATATGCTCCGTGACCACGGCGTTTACGCGGTGCGGGGACCGAGGAGCATGCCGGGGAGCCTCATTGAGGAGCTAGAACGGATTTACGGGGAATAAAATTGACCGGACGGCATAAAAACCGTCCGGGATTTTTATCAAAAACTCAAATCGAGCATTTTTTCCGGCGGCATGTACGTCGGAAAAAATACCTTTTGTCGCTCAAGTGTGCCCCAACGGGGCGCGCGCAGGGCGACAGCAGGGA
>CANQUO010000213.1 GCA_947627085.1 uncultured Oscillospiraceae bacterium | reverse complement strand
GCCGGTGGGCCTGTGGCCGAAAAGCCGCGCTGGCAGGACCCGGGAGTCGTTGAGCACCAGGCAGTCCCCGGCATGAAGAAGCTCCGGCAGTTCATAAAACCGCCGGTGCTCCGTTTTTCCCGTATCCTTATCAAGAAGCATGAGCCTGGAGGAGTCGCGTCTTTCAAGTGGTGTCTGGGCGATCAGCTCCTCCGGGAGCTCATAGTAAAAATCCGATGTCCTCATAAAGCCGTTCCTCAAGCGTACATTATCTGTGTGCCGGTGTAATAGAAGGTCAGTATCTCCTCGCATGTCTTGTTGTAGTATTTGGCCATGGAGTACGCGCCCCACTGGCTCATGCCCACGTTGTGGCCGTGGCCGGAGCCGGTAAAGACGAACTGTCCCGAGGCGTCCACGCCGGTGGTGACGGTCCTGCTGGAGCCGGTGCCGCCGGTGGCGTTCACCTTGCTTATCGTTCCCCGTCCGCTGATGGCGTAAACGTCCCCGGAGGAAAGCTGTTCCACGGCCCCCCGTCCGCCAACGGCGTAGGCCTCGCCGATGCCGATATCCATCGCCGCCCCGTTGTTCACATGCAGGCTCGCCGTGGACCCGTAAGCCGTCAGGCCGTTCACCGTATATCTGTTGCTCAGGTTGCTCCCCAGCACGGTGCGGCAGTTTGACTTATCGAAGGTATTCTTCACCCCGTTTTTATCGGTAAAGGTGATGGAGTAGACGTTGCCCATATCGGTAAAGGTGATGGAGACCTGCACAACATCATCGCTGGAGCGCCCCTTTGAGCGAAGCTGTGCCCCCAGGGAGCTGGGCGTGAATTTCTTATCCCAGTTATAGTTTGATATCTTGTCCACAACGCTGGCCTCGTAGGGGTCAATGACGCCCTTGAGGTACGGTATGGGTTTTCCCCATATGTTCTCCACGTCCTCCGTGGCGCCGCCGTCGGAGGAGGCGTAATATGTCTCGCAGAGCTTGCCCTGATACATGAGATACTGTCCGGCGGTCTCGATAACGGCGGCGTCGGTGTCGGCGGTGGCCCGCTGATTGCCGTGGTACGCCTGGCAGTGTATGGTGTTGCATATGTCAAAACCCTCGCTGCGGTGCTTTGTTATGTTGGTCATAAGGAAGGTCCTGGCGGTGATGGCCTGGGCCTTCAGCGCCTCCTTGGGCCAGCTGGCGCTCATCTCCCAGGGGACCACACCCTTCACATAGTCCTCCACGTCCACGTAGTTCACAACGGTGATGTTCCCGCCGGTGTAGCGCTGGAAGGCGAAGCCGCCGTAGTAGTAGCACTTTCTGTGCCAGGTCTGTGGGGTGACGCCGTTCGTGGTATAGGTACGTATGGCAAGGCTCGTTTCCGTGCCGCAGTCGTACTCAAAAAGTATAGTATTGGTCCTTGTCTGCACGACCGTGACGGTGTATGACGAGCCGCTGTCCACGCTCCAGCCGGTCACACCGGCGGCCGCGGCCGCGGCGTCCTCCTTCGCGGTGTACTGGCCACGGAGCACCCAGAAGCGACCGTTCTCGTATCTCACAAAGTCTCCGCCGTTACCCGCCGCGAAGGCCATTGCGTCGTCGTAGGTCGGGAAGTAATCATCCCACTTTAGGTGTACACAGCCCACCACCGTGCCGTCAAAGGGCGCCTTCGCCTCCACATAGGAATTTGAGCCGGCGTCGTATCTCATGTTCCTGTCCATGACGACGGTTATCTCCGGCGTGCCAACAATGCGGGCGCCGATGGAGACGAACTGCCTGTTGCCGTCGTAATAGCCCAGCTCGTATCCCTCGCCCTTGCCGGTCACATACTGTAGATTGGCGGAGGGGAAGTTTCTCTGATCAATGTTGCCGTCGTCCCCGTAAGAAAAAAGTCCGATCTTCACCGTCTGATACGGCGGGGTGTAGACGGCCTCGGCCCGGGGGGCGGCGGGTATGAGCGACACCGCCAGCGCAAGGGCGAGCGCAAGTGAAACAACAGTTTTTCTTCCAGCTCTCATGGGTATCCTCCAAATCAAGGGAAAACAGATTTTTATACGCGGTATCACGCCGGTCCCATAGTGGCGGTTTAACACCCGGACGGCGCAAATTTGCCCGGATTTTACGTCAATTCGCCGTTGACAGACACGCCGCTTTTGTGTTAGCATATCAAAAAGCCAAAGCATACGCGGTAATGCGTCTTATGTAAACCCTATTATACAACATCTTTTTCGTTTTGGCTACACTTTTTTAAAAATTCTTGTAACTATTTGTTTCTTTTTTCTCGAAAAAGCGAAAATGGAGGGATTTCTTATGAAAAAGTACAAGGTCGGCGTTATCGGCGCCACGGGAATGGTGGGTCAGCGCTTCGTGACCCTCATCGCCCGGCACCCCTGGTTCGAGCTCACCGAGGTGGCCGCCAGCGCCCGCAGCGCCGGAAAAACATATGAGGAGGCCGTAAGCGGCCGCTGGCTCATGCAGACCCCCGTGCCCGAGCGCGCCAAAAAGCTCACGGTCAAGTGCGCCGAGACTGACATCGACGAGATCGCCGGCAACGTTGACTTCGTATTCTCCGCCGTGGACATGAAAAAGGAGGAGATAAAGGCCCTTGAGGAGGCATACGCCAAGCGCGAGTGCCCCGTGGTCTCCAATAACTCCGCCCACCGCTGGACACCCGACGTGCCCATGGTGGTGCCGGAGATAAACCCGGAGCACCTGGAGGTCATCCCCTCCCAGCGCGCCCGCCTTGGCACGAAGCGCGGCTTCATCGCCGTGAAGTCCAACTGCTCCCTCCAAAGCTACGTCCCGGCCCTCCACCCCCTGAAGGACGAGTTCGGCCTCACGAAGGCCCTTGTGTGCACCTATCAGGCCATCTCCGGCGCGGGCAAGACCTTTGAGACCTTCCCC
>CANQUO010000212.1 GCA_947627085.1 uncultured Oscillospiraceae bacterium | reverse complement strand
ACCCAGATGGGCGGCGAAAGGCCGTCCGCTGGCGGACGGAAACGCGCGCCGCCGCTCAATAATCAATCAAAATGCCGGCGCGTCGGCGGAATGGAGTAAATTATGAATTGCTTTGGCGGTAACTCTTGTCTGTGGATCATCCTCATACTCATCATCATCTGCTGCTGCGGTTGCGGCAACAATGGCTGCGGCAACGGTTGCGGCAATGACTGCGGCTGCGGCAACAACTGCGGTTGCTGACGTCGTCGCGGAATACGCTTGACCTCGCCGCGCGGTGAGTGGTCGCGTGGGACGGAGCACATGACACAAGCACAGGTGGGGCCCTTCGGGGGCCTCACTTTGTTATTATGAGGTCCACGTTTATATCGTGAATATCGGTCGGTATATCGTCTGTGAGCTGGCATTTTCGGGCCAGCGCCACCTTCACGCCACGGGTTTGAGGAAGGTACCTGTCGTAATACCCACCGCCCCGTCCAAGCCGGCGGCCGTCAGGGGAGAAGGCCGCGCCGGGGACGAGAATCAGATCAAATTCCCCGGGGTCCACGACCTCGCACTCTCTGTCCGGCTCCGGTATCCCGAAGGCTCCGGGGACAAGCTGAGTGAGAGAAAATATCCTCCGGGCCTCCATGGCCCCGGGACCGGTGACACATGGCAGAGCCACGAGCTTCCCGGCCTTGAGCGCGGCGTCGATCATGGGCCGGGTGTCCGGCTCTCTTCCCACGCCCCAATAGAGCATCACGGTCTTGGCCGCCGCGAACTCCGGCGACACAATGAGTGATGCCGCGAGCTCCCGGTCGGAGGCTTCAATTTCAAAGTCTGAAAGGGACGCCTCCCGCTTTTTGACGAGGGCCCTGAGCTCAGATTTTGAGATAGTCATAGTGTACGCCGCCGGAGACCTTCTTCGCCGCCTCCTCTCCCCGCAGGGCGGAGAGTATGGCGAAGGCGAAATCCCAGGCGGTGCCGGCGCTCCGGCCCGTTATCACGTTGCCGTCCACGATGGCGCTGGCGCCGGGGACCATGGTAGCCCCGCCCATCTCGTCCTCCATGCCCGGGTAGCACACGGCCCTTTTGCCGTCGGTTATGCCGAGACCGGCCAATACGGTGGGCCCCGCGCATATGGCGCAGACGTATTTTCCGGCGCCGTGAGCCTGCTTTATTGCCTCAAGGGCCTTATCCGACGCCTTTATGTTCTGCACGCCCCGAAGTCCGCCGGGGACGATGATCGCTTCGCAGGTCTCGGGGGAGATATCCCTGATATCGGCGTCCGCTTTGACGCTGATGCCGTGACTACCCGCCACGGTCATGCCGGTGACGCCCACCAGCGACACCTCCACACCGGCGCGTCTGAGCGCGTCGATGGGGGTCACGGCCTCCACCTCCTCAAAGCCGTCCGCGAGAAGAATATATACCATATTTATCACCTTTCCTTATTTCCTGAATATACGTTTCCAAACCACTACTATCAAAAACCAGGGGAGCTTCAGCATCCGCCCCAGTCTTGAGGGCTGTTTCATGAGCCGGTAGAGCCACTCAAGGTTGAGCCTCCGCCAGCTCTCCGGAGCCCGCTGTACGGTCCCGGCGTACACGTCCAATGACCCGCCAAGTCCCGCCATCAGCCGGACGTTGAGCCCGCCCTTATTGGCGCTCATCCACTTTTCCTGCTTGGGCGAGCCCAGGCACACTAAGAGAAGATCGGGGGAGGCGTCGTTTATGGCCTCCGCAACGGACCCGTCATCATTAAAATACCCATCGTGGGTCCCGGCGATAACCAGCCCCGGGTATTTTTTGGACATATTCTCAGCCGCCGCCTCCGCCACGCCGGGCTTCGCGCCAAGAAAATAGACGCTTTTGCCGAATTTGGCCATCTCGCAAAACATCCTCTCGGCCCAGTCCGCGCCGGGGACCTTCTCCGACAGGGGAGTGCCCAGGATTTTCGCCCCGTAAATTACGCCGATGCCGTCGGGCAGGACCAGGGAGGCTGAGTTGACGGCGCTCATAAGCTCCGGGTCCTTGCGGCAGGCCATGACGATCTCAGGGTTGGGCGTCACCACCGTATCGGCCCCGGGGCTATCAAGAAGCTCCATCCCCAGCCTTACGGCGTCGTCCATGGTCACGTTATCAAAGGAAACTCCGAGAACATCGATTTTCATCCCGCCACCTCCCTTCAAACGGCTTGAAAGCGGATAATTTACATGTGGATATTTTACCACACAGCCCGATTTTGTCAAGAACGAGGCGGCAATGCCTGGCTTTTCAAATTGTCGACAAAGGCCCAAGGGCCTTTGCCGACAAGGGGGAACGTGCGGAAAAAGTCACGAAAAGGCCTGCGGGCCTATTCGTGACTTTTTCCTGCTGTCACGCCGCGCGCGCCGCAAGCGGCACTGCGACTCGCCAAGAGCCGCCCTTCGGGCGGTTGCTCGCTTGCATGGCGCCTGCGGGCGCTCAACTTGCGTGACAAAAGGGATTTTTTCTGACGCGCATGTCGTCAGAAAAAATATTGATTTGGGGTTTTACGCAAAACAGGGCTTTGTCGACGGTCTGAAAGCCCGTAAGGTCTTTTTGACGGCTTTTATATTTCCGCTATTACCTCGACCTCGACCAAAACGCCCTTGGGCAGGTCCTTGACGGCCACGCAACTACGGGCGGGCTTGCCGGTGAAGTATTTGCCGTAGACCGAGTTGAAGGCGGCGAAATCCGCCATATGGGCCAGAAAGCAGGTGGTCTTGACGGCCTTGGAGTAGTCGGAGCCCGAGGCGCGAAGGACCTCGCCTAAATTTTTCATGACCTGCTCGGTCTGGGCCTCGATGCCGTCGGCCTCCACGTTGCCGGTGGCGGGGTTTATGGGTATCTGGCCGGAGGTGAATACAAGTCCGCCGGC
>CANQUO010000211.1 GCA_947627085.1 uncultured Oscillospiraceae bacterium | reverse complement strand
CCTCCTGAATGCCATTCAGGCGCTCTCCCAGCTGAGCTACGCCCCCGGGTGGCTGTTTATCACAGCGGATAAGATAATATCACGAAGGCCGGAAATTGTCAAGACCTTTTTTGATTTTTTTCATCTTTCCCGGGTAAGTATCTCGCGGTCGCTCTCGGTGAAGGTGTAGACCCGGTCGCAAAAGCGGCACTTGACCTCTATCTTCCCGTCCTCACGGAGCATCTGGTCGATCTCGGAGGCCGTCACGCCGGAGAGGGCCGCCAGGACGCGCTCACGGGAGCAGGCGCACTTATAGCCCACGCTGTCAGTCTCCACTATGGCGGCGTCAAAGCCCTCCAATATCCGAAGAGCCATCTCCTCCACGGTCCCGGCCATGAGCTGTGAGGTGGCGGAGCCGGCCTTCTCAACGTTGCGCTCAAGCCTCTCGGCGGTCTCGTCCGTGGCCCCGGGCATGAGCTGGGCTATATAGCCCCCGGCGGCCAGCACGTGCTGGTCCCGGTCCACCAGCACCCCCAGGGCGCAGGCGGTGGGTATCTGCTCGCTCTCCACAAAATACCGGGCGAAGTCCTCGGCTATCTCCCCGGACACAAGCTCGGTACTGCCGGAGACAGGTTCGCCAAAGCCCATGTCCCGGATGACCGTCAGCATACCGTCTCTGCCCACGGCGGCGCCAACATTGAGTTTACCGTCGGGCCGGAGGGGCAGGTCGACCTCCGGATTTTGGGCGTAGCCCCGGACGTTCCCGGCGCTGTCGGACACCACCAGCACCGTCCCCACGGGACCGCCGCCGTTTATGCGGACGGTGACGCTGTCGCCGGAGTCTTTAAGGGCGTTGCCCATCATGGAGGCGGCGCACATGGTCCGCCCCAGCGCCGCTGTGACCACGGGCAGTGTGCGGTGGATGTTCCTCGCCCGCTCCACTGCGTCTTTAAGGTCCACGGCTGTTATCTTAACAAGCCCGTCCTCAGACAGGGCCCTCACGATCTTTCCCATATCTCCTCCGAAAAAACGGCCCTCCGGCTCCCGGTCCGGATGCCGGCCAGGCTACTCCCGCCAACCGTAGCGGCGGGCCTTATTGTTATGCCCATTTTAAATACGTTTAGCGGCGATAAATATCCTCTGTTCATTCTCCGCCGGGGGCTCGGGCCTGAGCTCGCCGAACACCCGTATGTCCCCAAAGCCGTGGGACGAAAGCTCACGCTTTAAGTTCTCCACGGTGTGGATATACTCCACATGCTCCTCTTCTCCCCTGTCGTAGGTCCCGTCGGGCCGGAGGGCGAAGATGTCCATGCCGTACACGAGGGCGTCGGACTTGTCCGTAAGCTCCGCCCGCCAGACGCAGTACACGTCCTCACGCTCGTCGAGAAACATCTGGCCGTCAAGTGAGCGCAGCTTTTCCGGCGTGTTCACGTCAAAGATAAAAAGTCCGCCCGGGGCCACGAACAGCCGCAGACGTTCAAAGACCCCGCCCAGGCTCTCCGGCGGCAGATAGTTTATGCCGTCCAGCGAGCACACGGCGGCGTCCACCGTGCCATAGAGGTCAAGCTCCTCCATGGATTGATTTAAAAAAACGGGCTCGGGCTCAAGACCGGCGGACTTCTCCCGGGCGATACTGAGCATGTCGGGCGACGCGTCGGCGGCGATGAGCTCATAGCCACGGCGCGTGAGCTCCGCCGTCAGCGTGCCGGTACCGCAGGCAAGGTCCAGAAGGAGTACGGGAGACGCGCCGTACAGGCCGAATACCGCCTCGTAAAAGTCGGCAAAGCGCCCGTAGGGCACGTCCCCGGTGAGCTCATCGTAGTAGGGCGCCAGAGACACGTAGGCGTCCACTCACTTATCCTCCGCCATCCTCTTGAACACCACCTCGTAGCCGTCGTTGCCGTACCGGAGGGAGCGGTTGACGCGGCTGATGGTGGCGCTGGAGGCGCCGGTGCGTTCGAGGATGTCGTTGTAGATCATGCCCTGGTTCAGAAGCTCCGCCACCTGGAAGCGCTGTTCCATGGCCCGAAGCTCCGACACACTGCACAGATCGTCGAAAAACTTCTTGCACTCCTCAATGGTCTCCAGCTTCATTATCGCCTTGTAGAGGTCCTCGTTCCTGGGTTGATTTGTGTTTTTGTTCATTTTCTACCCTTCTTTTCTTTTCATTCGCGTTTAATTGACTGCTGGCACTGAGTTGCTTTGTAAAAAAGGCGTTCCGCCTTTTTTACAATGGGGGACGTGCGGAAATAATTTTTGAATTAGAATTCAAAAATTATTTCCTGCCGTTTTGCTCCGCGCGCCGCAAGCGGCGCACTACGCAAAACAAGAGGTAATTTTCGCGACGCGCGTGTCGCCGCGAAAATTATTTGACTTTTTTCTGGCTTTCGGCGCTCTTTTCACCGTCGGAGGTCTTTTCGGCGGCCTTTTTAGCCTCCTCTTCCTCAAGGACCCGGTAGGCCACCTTGCCCACTAAGGTCTTGGGGAGCTCGTCGCGGAATTCCAGCTCCCTGGGCATGGCGTATTTGGCGATATTTTTCCGGCAGTGGGCCAAAATCGCTTCCTTCGTCTCATCGTTTTTTGGCACGCCGGGCTTGACCATGACAAACGCCTTGACACGCTGCATACGGTAGTCGTCTTTCACGCCGATGACACAGCTCATCTGCACCAGCTCGCAGGCGTCGATTATGTTCTCCAGCTGGGCCGGGTAGACATTGTAGCCGGCGGTGACGATCATGCGCTTGCTTCTGCCCTTGAAGTAGACGAAGCCCTCGTCGTCCATGGTCCCCAGGTCCCCGGTATATACCCAGGTGAGGCCGTCGGCGTGCTTTCTCAGGGTATTGGCCGTCTCCTCCGGGTGCTTTATATACTCCCGCATGACCGTGGGACCGGCAAGAAGTATCTCGCCC
>CANQUO010000210.1 GCA_947627085.1 uncultured Oscillospiraceae bacterium | reverse complement strand
CTTTGCTACTTTCCTCTCTTTTGTGCCCAACAAAAGAGAGGAAAGTAGACTCCCTCGTCCCATCGGACGATAACCGATAAAAGCCCCAGCGGCTTCAGCGCTCCCCGTATATCATAAGCCTCAGCATATCTCTCGCCACGTCCCACCAAGTAAGGCGCTCCACGCTGTCGCCGGCGATGATGGGGACCTCGGAGAGGGTCTCGCCGTTCAGTGTTACGGTCATGACGCCCACCTCCGTCCCCGCGTTGACCGGGGCGGTGAGCTCAGATGCCAGGTCAACGGCGACCTCCACGCTCCCGGCGTCGGATTTTTTGACTAAAAGCCTGGGCTCGCCGCTGAGTACCGGCTGGACGTTGTGGACCCTCCCCAGCTTTACTGGTATCGGCGGCAAAACCTCAGCCGGTGAGGGCGACACCACGGTGTAGGCCCCGAAGGCGTAGCTTAGAAGCGTCTTGGCGCTCTCGAACCTGTCGGAGCTGGAGGCGCAGTGGAGCACCACGGCGATGTACTCCACCCCGTCGCGCTGGGCCGTGGCCGCCAGGCAGTGGCCGGCTGAGGAGGTGTAGCCCGTCTTGAGGCCCGTGGCCCCGTCGTAAAACCTGATAAGCTTATTTGTGTTGGAGATACCGAATTCACCGTTCCTTATGGTGTCCATCCATATGGTGGTGTACTCCTTTATCCAGTCGTGGCGTATGAGCTCCCGGCTCATTATGGCGATGTCGCGGGCTGTGGTCAGGTGCTCCGGGTCGTCCATGAGCCCGGTACAGTTTGTGAAATTGGTATTGGCCATGCCCAATTCCCTTGCCCTGTCGTTCATTCTTGCCACGAACGCCTGTTCGGACCCGGCCATATGCTCCGCCACCGCGCAGGCGGCGTCATTGGCGGAGGCCACCACGATGCACTTTAGCATCTCCTGGAGGGTCATCTGCTCCCCCTCCTCCAAAAAGACCTGGCTCCCGCCCATTCCCGCGGCGTGGGCCGAGCAGGTCACGGTGTCGGAGAGCTTCAGCTCCCCCCTGTCCACGGCCTCGACGATGAGCAGTATGGTCATGACCTTTGTTACTGAGGCGGGCCTTAAGCGCTCGTCGGCGTTCTTCTCCCAGAGCACCGTCCCCGTCTCCTTCTCCATGAGTATGGCCGAGGGCGCGGGTACCTCCAGCCCGTCGGCGCTGGTGGCGATAACGGTGTCGTCAAATACGCTCTCCGGGACCTCCTCGTCGGGCTCCTGCTCCATGACCGTGTCCGCCGCCAGCGCCGTGGCGGACAGGACAAAGGCCAGGGCAAGCACAAGTGCCAATTTTCTCATAACACGTCCCTCCTTTTCACGCTACAAAAGAATATGTGGTCAAGTTTTAAATATTCCTCTTGAAATTTTTATCACGATGTGATATAGTAAGCATAACGCAGATATAGTTCATCGGTAGAACGACGGCTTCCCAAGCCGTAGAGGTGGGTTCGATTCCCATTATCTGCTCCAAAAAGCGCCGCCCGTTGGGCGGCGCTTCAGTTTGTCAAAAAACTCAAATTCAATATTTTTCCCGGCGGCATGTACGTCGGGAAAAATCCCTTTTGTCGCCCAAGTGTGCCCCTACGGGGCGCGCGCAGGGCGACAGCAGGGAGATTTTCTCTGAATTTCGCAAAATTCAGAAAAAATTTCCCGCACGTTCTCCTTGTCGGAAAAAGCCCGCAGGGCTTTTTCGGCAGTCTCATGCATAATATGTCCTGGCGCAATTTTTGAAAAAGGCCCTCACGTTGGCCTTTTTGTCCGTATCATGCTCATAATTGAGGCTGTCGTCCGTTATCGCCTTGCCAAAAACGCGCCTGACGTACCCGTCAACGGCGGTGGACAGCCGCGCCAGGTCCTCCGGGGTCCTCGAATTCAGGTATTTGAGGCGATCCCCGTGGGAGCTGTCGGACCTGACGCCGTAGGCGTCGACCATATTTACCCGAATCGACTCCCTTTCGGCGTCGTCGGCGCCGATATATGCCGCGGTGATCTCGGAAATGTACTTCTTGTGATTCTCCTTTATTGCGTAAAGGCACTCCAGCACGGAGCAGTATTTGTCTATCTTCGCGGCGGTGTTCCCCGTCCTTCTCGCCTCCTGTAATGTGGTTATGGCCGTGGCGAAGCTGCCGGCCCCGGCGCTCCGGGCCGTCTCAATGTTATAAACAGTCTCGTTACCGTTTGTTGTCTTGCGAATCGTGCCGTTTTTTGAGCCGGCCTGCAGTGTGTACCAATAGACGCTGTACATCTTGTCCACCGCCTCCTTTATCTCGCCGGCGGTGAATGTGCTCTCGCAGGTGGAGCCGTCGCTCATGGTTGGAATGAGGCCCGACACGGCCCGCATGTGATATGTATTGAAAAGATTGATAACATATACCATGCCGGCATCCACGCAGGAGTCCTTCACAAACCAGCATCCAAGCGAAAAACTCTGGGCAAAACCGTGCGCAAAAAGCATGAGCTTTTCGTAACGCTCGTCCAAAAATTCCTTCGTCCCCTCAAACTCGTCCTCTTCTGTGCCCTTGAAAATAATGAGCATGGGATTTGCCATGAGCGCGTCGCGGGAGATGTCCCCGAACGCCTCCTTCAGCGGCGAGGCCCTCACTATCTCCATCACGTCCTTACCGTTTACCTCAAGCTTATCCCCGGCGCGCAGTATCCTGCCGTCCAGGTTCTCTTGCCTTTTGAAATCATCGCGGATAAAATCGACGCTCTCGCCCTCCATAACAAGGTTCCGCAGGCTGTTGAACACAAAAGTCATGTAAATCAGCTCCTTTTCATACCGGTAAAAATATGACCTCTCAGCAACGCGAAGTCCATGTGAAAAGTAAAATCCCGTCCGGCGGACGGGATTTTTTCTGGAGCGGCCTACGAGGCTCGAACTCGCTACCTCCACCTTGGCAAGGTGGCGCTCTACCAGATGAGCTAAGGCCGC
>CANQUO010000209.1 GCA_947627085.1 uncultured Oscillospiraceae bacterium | reverse complement strand
TCAACGGCATCTACGCCTTCGCCGTCTGGGACGAGAGCGCTCGGCGGCTGTTTTTCGCCCGGGACAGAATGGGCGTAAAGCCCCTTTTCTACGCCGTGAGGGGCGGCGCGCTCATCTTCGCCTCCGAAATAAAGGCCCTGCTGTGCCACCCCGACATAAAGCCGGAGCTTACGCGGGAGGGCCTTGCCCAGGTCATGCTCCTGGGCCCGGGCCGGGTCCCCGGCAGCGGCGTTTTCCACGATATAAGCGAGCTCCTTCCCGGCCAGTGCGGGTACTTCGACCTCAGCACCCGCCGCCTCACCCTGCGCCGCTACTGGCGTCTCACGGACGGGGAAAATCACGACACCTTCGACGAGGCCGCCGAGAAGGTCCGGTACCTTGTGCGCGACGCCATCCGCCGCCAGCTCGTCTCCGACGTGCCCGTGGGGACCTTCCTGTCCGGCGGTCTCGACTCCTCCCTCATATCCTCCCTGGCCTGTGAGTATTTCAGCGAGCGCGGCGAAACTCTGCGCACCTTCTCGGTGGACTACCGCGACAATGAAAAATACTTCAAAAAGAGCAAATTTCAGCCCACCTCAGACCCGGAGTTCATAATGGCCATGCGCGACTACCTCCCCGGTGAGCACCGCCTCGTGGTGCTGGACACCCCCGAGCTCGTCCCCGCCCTCTACGAGGCCGTGGAGGCCCGGGATCTGCCAGGAATGGCCGACGTGGACTCCTCGCTGCTGCTATTCTGCCGGGAAATAAAAAAGACGGCCACCGTGGCCGTCTCCGGCGAGTGCGCCGACGAGATCTTCGGCGGCTACCCCTGGTACCGCGACCCCACCGTCCGCGAACGCGACGGCTTCCCCTGGGCCCAGTCCACCCTATGGCGCGCGGGCTTTCTCCGCCCCGGCGTCCTGGGTGATATCGAGCCCGCGGACTTCGTGGACTATTATTACCGCAAGACCTGCCGCGAGTCCTCCATCCTCCCCGGCACCTCCCCGCTGGAGCGGCGCATGAAGGAGATGATGAACCTGAATGTTGACTGGTTCATGCAGACCCTCTTGGACCGCAAGGACCGGATGAGCATGTGGAGCAGCCTGGAGGTCCGCGTCCCCTTCTGCGACCACCGGATAGCCCAGTATCTCTACACCGTCCCCTGGGAATATAAGGACCATAACGGCTTCGAGAAGGGCCTTCTCCGGGAGGCCATGCGGGGATATCTCCCCGACTGCGTCCTCTGGCGCAAGAAAAGCCCCTACCCCAAGACCCACAACCCCTCCTACCTCGATGCCGTGAACCGTGAGCTCCGGGCCGTCGTCAATGACCAAAGCCAGCCGATACACGAGATAGTAAAGCCCGACGCCCTGGAGGAGCTCATGGCCTCGAATGTCTCCACTCCCTGGTACGGCCAGCTCATGACCACCCCCCAAACCGTGGCCTACTTCCTCCAACTCAACCACTGGCTAAGAAAGTACAGCGTGGAGCTTAAATAGATAAAAAAGGGATATGCGCTTTTTGAGCCGTATCCCTTTTATGTATTTTCGTTTTATTTCTCCGCAAGGAGGGTCCTGGTGAGGAAGCTCTGTACCCAGGCCACCACGGGGCCGCAGAAGAAGGCTACGGCGACGGTGACGATGCCGGGGCGGACGCCGAGGAGCATGCCGAAGGCCATAAAGGCCACGTCCCAGATTATGCGCAAAGCGCGGAAGGAGGGCTTTTTCACGTGGGACGAGATTATGAAGGGCACCGCGTCATACGGCGAGGAGCCGAGGCCCGAGCTCATGTAGGCCGCCGCGCCCACGAGGAATACCGCCAGGGTCGGGATGAGCAAAATGTATCGCACAACGGCCGGCTCCAGCGCCCCGGCCGGTAAAAGCACGCGAAGGAGCCAGGTGAAGAAGTCCGAAATATAGCCAAGGCACACCATATTTCCCACTGTTCCGAAGCCGATACGGGTAAGGTCAAAGGCTATCACCACGGTAAACATCACCGCCTGGCATATGACCTGGCATGTGCCGAAGCTTAAACGCGTGAGCTGTGACACCCCCTGGGTGAGGCAGGAGCAGGGGTCCAGCCCAAGATCGATGGAGCGAAGGAGCGCAAGGCCAAAGCCCTGCAACACTATCCCTACGGACATCACCGCCATCCTCCGCCAAAATGGCGCCGGGCGCAGAAAGCACCGGGGCGTTTTTTTGTGAGCTTCCATATATTCCTCCGGTGTCAGCAAAGGGCGCCGGCCAGCGCCTTCAGCGCGTCTCCCCTTGTGGCTGCGCTGACGCTTTCAGGCATCTTCCCAGTGAGAGCCTTAATAAATTTCTTGATGTCGTCCTCCGTCAGGGGCCTCTCCGAATCGAAGGCGGAGCTTTTCTCGATACAGCCCTTCTCCATGGCCATATCCACCGCCGCGCCGTAGGGGTGACCGGCGGCAAGGCCCGAGGGCCACTTGCCCACCTTTTTGAGTATGCGCTCCACACGGAGCGAGGAGGCCGGCCAGCCGAACACCGTCTCGGCAAGCTCGCCTATGGTCATGGGCTTATCCGGCCTCACGGTGTTGTCCCGATAGGCGGGGCAGCAGCCGGCATCGGCGAGCCTCTTCGCCGCCTCAAAGCAGTCGTCCCCGGCGCCAAGGTCCGCGAAGGGGCTCAGCTCCATGAGCTCCGAGACCGTCACCACCCTGTATCCGGCGTCGCTGAGAAGCTTCAGCTGTATCTCAAGCCCGTCGGCGATGGGCGTGCGCCGGGCCATATTGAAGCCGTCCTTCTGGAAGATTATCTGCCCGCAAAGGCTGTCGGGATCGGAGGCCAAAGCCCGCTCGATGGGCCTCCATGTGGCCTCAACCTCGGCCTCATATGAGCTTAAGGGCAGCCAGCCCGCGCCGTCGAAGCTTGCGGCCATGTACTGATAGCCAAGCTCCGCCAGGGCGTCGTAGCTTGAAAGGCCGGGGGCTATCTTGTCCACGTAGTGGGG
>CANQUO010000208.1 GCA_947627085.1 uncultured Oscillospiraceae bacterium | reverse complement strand
AGCAGGGCAGTACGGGCTTTTCGCCGCGCATGAGCACGTAGTCCACGCCCCAGGTGTCGATGGCGAAGGACTCTATCTGTTCAAATTCCGAAAGGACCTTGTCTATGCCCTCGCGGACATGGTGAGAAAGGGCCTCCATATCCCAGATGAGATGGCCGTCCCACTCCCTGACGCCATTGGGAAAGCGGTAGACCTCCCGGGTCTTGAGCTCCCCGCCCTCATTCCAGCCCACCAGGTGCCGGCCGGAGGAGGCGCCGATGTCAATTGCCAGATAATACTTCATTCTATCACCCCTCATAAAATCATTATACGATTTTTACGGCGGGCTTCAATGACGGAATAATTATTTATTGTATCCGATTTTGCGTTTTTTCTTGACAGGGAGCTCCGGGAGATATACTATTCATACAGGGGGTGTGGAAATGAGAGAAGAAGTTATCCGCAAACTGTCAGAAATTTCCGACGAGGAGCGGGAGATACTCGGCGGCGAGGGCGTGGATATGACCCTCTATAACCGGGCCGGCGGGACGGTGCTGGAGCCGGGGGAGATACTTAAATCCGGGCACCTTTTCGGCATACGCACTCACACAAGGTTCGCGCCCTTCCCACGGCACAGCCACACTTATGTGGAGATGGTCTATGAGGTCACGGGCTCCACACGGCACATAATCGACGGGACGGAAAAGCTGGAGCTCAAATCCGGGAGCCTTCTTTTGCTGGGACGGGGCGTGGAGCACGAGATAATGCCGGCGGGGGCCGGGGATATAGCGGTGAATTTCATTCTGGTACCGGCCTTTTTCGACTCGGCGGCCATGTCCATAGGCGGGGCCAACGCCCTGAGCGTATTTTTAAAGAGCAATTTAAGGCAGGGGGACAGCGACGGGGCGTATCTCGTATTTGACGTGTCCGGGGACCCGGCCATAGAAAATCTTCTGGAAAACATGGTGATATTAGAGCTTGAGGGCGCGGACTTCCAGCGCCAGGAGCTTCAGAGAGGCACGCTGGAGCTTTTGATGCACCACTTATCCACGAGGGCGGAAAAGCTGCTCATATCGGGAAGGCGGGACAGGGAGCAGGCCATAGTGCTCTGGGCCCTGGGCAGGATAGAGGGGGACGTGCAGTGCACGCTCTCCGAGCTTGCCCGGGAGCGGGACCTTACGCCGTCGACACTGACCAGGATGCTAAAGCGCCGTACCGGGTGTTCCTTTACGGAGCTTCTTCACACGGCGCGGTTCAACAGGGCCGTGGCGCTCTTAACGGAGACGGACCTCACGGTGGCGGATATAGCCTTCAACGTGGGCTATGAGAACACGGCCTTTTTCTACCGCAGGTTCGAGGAGAAATTCGGGTGTACACCGGGGGAGTACAGGGAAAAAGAGAGGGCTCAGGCGCAATAATGAAATAGATGACCGGAGGGGCCAAGGCCTCCTCCGTGTTTGTTATTCACATTTGAGATCTTTGAAGGTGAGGCCGGCACATTTTTGGAGGATGAGGCCCAGATTGCCCTCGGCCAGGGTGCAATCCGTAAACTCCATGTCGCGTATCTCGTGGCCCGGCTTTGAAAAGCCCACAAGCTCGATGGCGGGGGTACGGTGGAGGACGTGGTCGTGGTCCAGGCTCTGGCCAAGTATGCGCACCCGCTCAAAAAGGCAGTTTTCAAATATGGGCTGGTCCGGCCCCGGAACGCCGTCGTCGTTGTAGGGCACGGAGTGCATGAGGACCCGGGCCACGGTGCAGTCGGTGAGGCGAAGGCCACGGACGTAGCCGCCGCGCTTGGGGGTGGCCTTTATCTCAATGCCCTGCATGGCCTGTCCCAAGTCGCAGTCCCAGACCCACACGTCCTCCACGCCGCCGCTCATCTCGCTTCCCACGACGATGCCGTGGCCGAAGGAGCTTTCGCAGTCGAAGATGCGCACGCGCTTGGTTGGGCGGTCTATCTCGTTGCCCTGGGGGTTCTTGCCGGATTTTACGGCCACCATGTCGTCGCCGGTGAAGAATCGGCAGGCAAAGAGTGTGCAGTCCTCGCTGGAGTCCGGGTCCCAGCCGTCGCCGTTCCACACCCCCTCGGAGAGGAAAGTGCAGTGGTCGGTGAGTATGCCCCGGCTATATATAAAGTGGAGGTTCCAGCTGGCACCGTTTTTGAGGGTCAGGCCGAAAACGCGGATATTTTCGCAGTTTGACATGTTTATGAGCCTGGGGCGGACGCGGCCCGGTATGGTGTGGTCGTTTTCGCAGGTGGCCACGAGCTCGGCGTTGGCCGCAAGATAATCCCGAAGGCGCTCGCGCTCGGTATCGATGACGTTAAGGCACAGCTCCTGACCGCCGGAGGCGACGGTACCGCGGCCGTAGATTAGCACGTCCCGGCAGTTTGGGCCGGAGGCGTGGTCGAGGGTGCCGAGGTTGAGAAGGCTTGAGTAGCACTCCTGCTCTATCCCCTCAAAGCGGCTCCATATACGGGGCTCGTAGTCCTTGGGGTCGGCTGTGCCCTGAAGTGTGGCGCCCTCGTCGATAAATAGGGACATATGGGAGTGGAGCCGGAGTGCCCCGGTCATGTATGTGCCGGCGGGGACGTAGACCTCCTGATTTTCCCCGCAGGCGTCGATGGCGGCCTGGAGGGCGCGGGTGTCCATGGCGACGCCGTCGCCGGCGGCTCCGAAAGCGCGGACATCGAGGCGCTCACGGACTTTTTCGGTCCTTACGCTCTCAGGGCCGAAAGCATGGTCGCCTCCACGGACGGAGACGCGGTACACGGTGTCGGGGGAGAGGTCATTTAAGGTGAAGTGGGTCTTTTCGGTGACATAGGTTTTCCCGTCAACGGCGACGGCGTAGGGCCCGGGGACGGCCTTCTCCCACCACAGGGTGAGGGAGTCCGAGGTGGCCGCGTGATAGAGCCTGCTCATAATATCTGCCTGCTTTCTTTAAATTTATTGTAAAGCTCCCAGTCCGTGGGGTGGTT
>CANQUO010000207.1 GCA_947627085.1 uncultured Oscillospiraceae bacterium | reverse complement strand
GTAGCCCGTTATGTGGCCGCCGCCCTCCATGAGGTCGAAGTCGTAGAGCTTTTTGAGGCTGTGTGCCCTTGAGCGAAGGGGCTCGATGACGGTTTTCCGTGGGTCGTCCATGAGCACCATGATATGGGGGAGCTCCAACGGGGCGTTTTCACGTATCTTCATCCTGGGCGGCAACCTGTCGGCAACGGTGCGCTCGCTGGCCCTGACTGGGGAGGCGGAGCGGGGGGAGTAGTCGTAGGCGTCCAAGTCCAGCGCCCCGACTAAGCCGCGGCGCACGCCGCCGGTGACGTGGCGTTCCACGTAGACGTAGGAATCGGAAAGCTCCTCAAATACATTGGCGTCCAAGCACCGCCGCATGGCGGCGTTGGCGCTCTCGGCCATCTGAAGGGGCGAGACACGGTCAAGATACGCCTCCGGAAGTATCATGTGGTAGGTGGACAGCTTCCCCGCCACCCTGGCGTCCACACGGTCCCAGTACTCGGGCTCGGAGGTGAACTGGTCGCAGGCGATGACGCTCCAATCGGACATGTCCTCCGTCCGGGGCAGAAGTATATCGGCTGTTTTGAAAGCCGCTTTCGGCATCAATATCTTCCTTTCAAATAGGGTGTTATCCTGCATTTTATCAGTTTCCGGGCAAAAAGTAAAGCTTATTTTGAACGGAAAAATTCATAAAGGATTTTTTTACCGTTGCAGTTGAAAAAAGAAAATCGTTGTGGTATATTTATATAAAGAAAGCCCGGAGTTTATCGACGGACTTGGTCAAACTGTATAAAGGAGGGCTGTACCATGAAGAAAACCATAGTCGCCATCAGCCGTGCCTACGGAGCCCACGGGACGGCGGTGGGCAGTAAGCTGGCAATGAAGCTGGGCGTTCCGATGTTCGATAAGAAGATAATCGACCTTGCCAGCGAGAAGAGCGGCCTGTCGCCGGACTACATCGGGGGACTGGAGCAGAACGTCACGGGCAGTTTCCTTTTCAACCTGGCGTCCAGCGCCTACAACATGCACGGCTATCACCACGGCTACGACGTGCCCATGACGTACACGGCCTTTTCGGCCCAGGCCAACGCCATAAAGGAGATCGCCCAGAAGGGCAGCTCCGTAATTATCGGCCGGTGCTCGGACTATCTTTTGAAGGACGACCCGGACTGCGTGAAGGTGTTCCTGTACGCTGAGCACCAGGACAGGCTGGAGCAGTGCAAGGCGGAGTACGGCCTGGACGACAAGGGCGCGGAGCAACAGCTTCGCAAGCTGGACAGGAACAGGTCAAACTACTATAAAAACTACACCGGCGAGACTTGGGGCTATGTCTACGGACACGATCTGACCATAAATGTGACGAAGGTGGGCGTGGACGGAGCGATTGACATAATCATGCAGTACCTCAAATTCGCCGGGAGGCTGGACTGAGATATTAAGACTATTATAATTAAAAGGCGGGATAAACCCCGCCTTTTTTCGTGGGTTTTTTGGAAAACAGGCGTATTATAGGGTAGAAGGGCGGTGAGAGAGTGGACGAGGAGCTGATAGGGCTTTTGATGAGCGGCGGGGGGCTTGAGGAGCTGAGACGCCGGTATGGGCCGCTTATCCGGTATGTGGTGGAGCCCATATTGCCGGACGGGCGGGACGCGGAGGAGTGCGTAAGCGACGTATATATGAAGGTCCTGTCCGGGGCGGGCTCATTGGACCCCAAAAGGCCGTTAAAGCCCTGGCTCACGGCGGTGACGCGAAACGCCGCCCTGTCCATGGCACGACGGAAAAGGACGGGGGAGACGGCCCTTGAGGACACTATCCCCGCCGAGGGAACGCCGGAGGAGGAGTTACTGCGCCGGGAGCGGACGGAGAGCCTGAAAAGGGCGTTGGATACCCTCTCGCCCTCCGACAGGCGGCTCATTTTCCGCAAATATTACTACCGCCAGCCCACCGCCCAGATAGCGGCGGAGCTGGGCATGACGGAAAGGGCCGTTGAGGGTAAGCTGTACAGGCTTAAAAAACGCGTCCGGGAGCTGATGGGAGGTGAGGACGATGGATGAGGAGCTATTTGAAAATCTGCCGGAACCGAACGATCAGGACGTGGAGCGGATAAACCCATGGCGCCGGCCAATAATCTTTACCGCCTGGGGAATATTCCTCACCACCGTCGTATTCCGTTTTCTTTATCTCGACAAGCTCCTGCCCGCCGTGGGGCTTCTGCTTATGTACCTGGGCCTCCGGCCTTTGCGGGGGGAGAACGGCGGTTTTAAGGCGGCATACTGGTGCAGCGTTGGGCGCCTTGCGCTGGAGCTTGTGGCTTTGCCCATCGGTGTCACGCCGTTTTACAGCGCCGAGGCGGGCTATTGGCTCACGGTCCCCGCTGTCCTTTTGCAGTCAGGACAGCTTGTGGCGTTGCGGGCGGGGCTCGCCGGGGTATTTGACAGGGCCGGGACGGAGAGACGGCTTGGGAGCGTCAATTGGCTCCTGGTATCCACTCTCGTCATGGCCGCGGGAGCAATATTGCAATTGGGAAATCTGGGCGTCTTTGGGATCGTCTTTATTATTCTCTATATTATCAACGTTGTCGCCGTGGCAAGGCTCCCAAGGGCGCTGGGGGACGCCGGGTGCGTCATGAGAAACTCGCCGGTGCGGCTGTCGGACAGCGCCATGGCCGCGGCGACATTGGGCACTCTTGCTGTCGTGACGATGTGCGCGTGGATTGGGGGGCTTGCGCTGTCCGTGCCGGAGGCCCGGACATTTGAGCCGAGAAACGTCATATCCGCGCCCGAGGGTCTCCCGGCGGAGATTTGGGCGATACTGTCCGACGAGGACGCGGCGCTCTTTGAGAAGGCGGAGAACATAAGGTATGACCGGACGGCGGATAATGAGAACGGCGGCATCGAGGGTATGCATCTGTGTACGGTGTCGGCCCAGCTCCCCGGCGCGGAGATACTTGTATTGCAGTACTTCAGCTTTGATGAGGGCGGGCCCATATTCGGCGACGGCTTTTTCCTGTCGGAGGGAAACCGGCTC
>CANQUO010000206.1 GCA_947627085.1 uncultured Oscillospiraceae bacterium | reverse complement strand
CTCCGTCTGGTCGCTGGGGCCGCTCTGGACCGGCGGGAAATCCGAGGGGTCCGGCTCGTCCCCGCCACGGGGCCACCAGATGGCGGCCACCACGGCGACAATGAGCAGTGCCGCCACGGCGCCCACGACATACCCGGCCTTGGATTTCTTCGGCTTTTCCGGCGTCTCCGGTACCGGCGTAGTCCGGGCCGGAGCGGTCTGGGTCCCCGTCCTGGCCGGCTGTGCGGCGGACCTGGCCGGGGCGGCCTGAGTCCCCGTCTTGGTGGGCTTTGCCGGCGCGGCGGGCTTTGCCGGGCCGGCGGACTTTGCCGGGGCGGCGGATTTACCGGTGGCGGCTTTTGCCGTAGCGGCGGCGGCGACCGCGGCGGCTCCGGTCATGGCGGCCCCGCCGTTGCGCTTCACGGCGTCGAAAGCCGCGGCGGCGGCCATCGCCCTGCGGGCGGGCTTTTTGCCAAGGCTCAGCTTGTCAAGGTCCGCCTTGAGCTGCTGGGCCGTCTGGTAGCGCTGTGCGGGGTCCGCGGCCATCGCCCGCCTTATGACGGCCTCGAAGGCCGGGTCAATGTTCCTTATAAGTCCCGGGTCCCTGTTTTCCGGCATACGGCACCCGTTGGCGGTGTAGCACATGAGCGCCCCGAGAGAGTAGATATCCGACTGGACGGAGTAGCTTCGCTCCTCCCCCACCTCCGGGGCCTCAAAGGACTCGTCGCCCGCGTCGAAAATGCCGCTCCCGGCCTTCTCAAGGCACCGTCTCACGGCGAAATCCGACAGCACGAAGCTCCCGGCATCGGTGACAAGGACGTTCTCCGGGGTTATCTCCCCGTGTATAAGGCCGTACTGTCCCAGCGCCTCCAGGGCGGAGGCCAGCTCCGCGCCAAGCCTGGCCGCGTCCTCCTGAGTGGACTCGGCCTTTTCGAAATACGTGGCCATGGGGGTGTATATCCCCGTGCGCAGATACCCCGTCCAGCCGGGGCCCATCTCGTCCTCGGTGACCAGCTCCTCCACCGTGGTAAGGTACCTCGACTTCACCGTCTTGTACATGGTGAGCTCCCAGGTGAGGTCGTTTTTGAACTTTCCGAAGTAGGTGGTCAGCAGGTCCCGGCCAATGCCAAGCTTCACGGCGTTGTCTATGGCCTCCTTCTGGGGCGGGACCTTCATCACCTTCAGGGCCGAGAAGGCCCCGTTCTCCTCCGACTGCCTGATGAGATACACCGTGCCGAAGGTCCCTGACCCCAGCACGCCCTCTATCTGCCAGCCGGGCAACACGCGGCTTATGTCCAATTCACTCATATGTAAACCTCCTTTTTTCTCTGTAAATGAGGACTTTGTTTTTTATCAGAAGAACGAAATCTGGCTGGTCTCCGGCATCGCGCCCAGGGCCCCCATGGCACGGAGCTGCTCGATGTGGGCCTTGGAGACCTTTGTACAGCTCATGCTCAGCTCCTCCACGGATACAAACTCCCTGTCCCCCCTGTGCTCGGCAAGGTCCACCGCCGCCGCCTCCCCCAGGCCGGATATGGCCACGAATGGCGGGCGGAGCTTGCCGTCCTCCACCATAAATTTTACAGCGTCGGACTTATAAAGGTCAATGGGCAAAAACTGGAATCCCCGAAGGTAGAACTCCCAGCACGCCTCAAGGGTGGTCATAAGGTCGTCGTCCTTGTCCGTGGCGTCGGGGTTTTCCTTTATGGACCTGATGGCCGCGGCGGCCCTCTCCTTACCCATGCACATCATATTGGCGTCAAAGCCGCCCTTCTGACTGCGCCGGTAGAAGTAGGCCGCGTAAAACTCCAGCGGCCTGTGGACCTTGAACCAGGCGATGCGGAAGGCCATCATGACGTAGGCCACCGCGTGGGCCTTTGGGAAGAGGTAGGCTATCTTGGCCAATGACTCGATGTACCAGTCGGGCACGCCGTGCTCCTTCATGGCGTCCACCCAGCCCTCCTGGAAGCCTCCCTTTTTGACCCGGCCCTTTCTCACCGCCTCCATTATCTTAAAGCTCAGCTTCGGGTCCATGCCCCGTGAGATGAGATAGAGCATTATATCGTCTCGGCACCCAACCGTCTCCCGGACCGAGGCGGTGCCGGATGTTATGAGGTCCTTGGCGTTTCCAAGCCACACGTCCGTGCCGTGGGAGAAGCCGGAGAGGCGCACCAGCGTGTCAAAGTCCTCCGGCTGTGTGTCCACCAGCATCTGGCGGGTAAAGCCGGTTCCGAACTCCGGTATACCGATGGAGCCGGTCTTTCCGACTATCGGGTCGTCGTCCGTAAGGCCCAGCGGCGCGGCGGATTTGAAGATGCCCATGGTCTCCGGATCGTCCAGGCGTATCTCCCTGGCGTTGAGGTGCGTCATGTCCTCCAGCATCCTTATCATGGTGGGATCGTCGTGGCCCAGCTCGTCCAGCTTCAGGAGGTTATCCTCCATGCAGTGGTACTCAAAGTGGGTGGTGATGATGTCCGTATCCGGGTCATCCGCCGGGTGCTGTGCGGGGCAGAAGTCCGATATCTCCATGTCCTGCGGAATGACCACAAGTCCCCCGGGGTGCTGGCCCGTGGTGCGCTTGACGCCCACGCACCCGAGAGCCAGACGGGTCTCCTCCGCCTTTGAGACCGTCTTTCCCGTGGTCTCAAGGTATCTTTTCACGTAGCCGTAGGCGGTCTTTTCTGCCACGGTGCCTATGGTCCCGGCCCGGAACACGTGATCCGGCCCGAAAAGCTCGGTGGTGTACCTGTGGGCGTTGGCCTGATACTCCCCGGAGAAGTTAAGGTCGATATCCGGCACCTTGTCGCCCCCGAAGCCCAGGAAGGTCTCGAAGGGTATGTCAAAGCCGTCCTTTTTATATTCCGTCCCGCAGACGGGGCAATTTTTATCCGGCATGTCCGCGCCACAGCCGTAGCCCTTATCGGTGACGAACTCCGTGTGCTTGCAGTTGGGGCACCGGTAGTGGGGCGGGAGGGAGTTGACCTCCGTTATCCCCGACATGAAGGCCACTATGGAGGAGCCCACGGAGCCCCGGGAGCCCACAAGGTAGCCGTGCTCCAATGAGTTGTGCACCAGCTTCTGGGCCGACATGTATATGACGTCGTAGTGGCGGG
>CANQUO010000205.1 GCA_947627085.1 uncultured Oscillospiraceae bacterium | reverse complement strand
GTCTATGACGGACGGCTGTACTATTCCAACAGAAACTATGTGGAGGAAAACGGCGCCTATGTCAATCGCGGCAACCGAATATACAGTGTGAACCCGGACGGAACGGACCGCCGTGTGGTACAAGCCCTTGATTTTGTCCCCGGAGGCAACACCGAGACCAGCCGCACCGATCCGATTTTGCACCGGGGCGTCACCTACTTTACATATAGCGGCGTCCTCTATGCTCTCCCGCTGGGCGGCGACATCGAGGACGCGGAGCGCATCTGGGGCGAGGAATCCGAGGACCCCGGTATGTTCTTCAATACCACCGCCCCGCACTACACGCTTTGGGCTGACGGGGACACCATATATTTCATGGTCAACGTGGGACAGCCCGATGGGACAGACAAGGACACGCTCTATTGTTTCAATGCTACCACCAAGGAGGTCAAGGAAATTTGGAAAACGCCGGGTGCTGACGAAGTGGGCCAGTGGGAGACTACCGGCGTGTCCGTAAGTCAGTGGTATGTGATGGGCGGGTATATCTATTTCTACCTCTCCGGAAATAACTTTTGGCGCACAAACCTTGAAACCGGTGAGACTGAGAAGCTGGCCGATACCCATGAAAAAGCCGAATACGGTAACGCCGTTTTCTCGGACGACTATCTCTGCCTTTTGAACGATACACCCCGTACCGCGGCCACGGTGGGGTATGATGATCTCACCGGCTATACCGGCGGTGACACCCTCTATATCTACGGCCTTGACGGCGGATTTGTCAAGGCGTTGTCGCTAAAAACGCTTTATGAGCAATTTGAGGACCTGAACCATATCCAGTTGGCGTTCTGTTCAGGAAATGATGTCTATTTCCTTGCGAACGCCACCGCGTATGGGCAGTCAGGTAACTCCGAAAACGGGTGGACCGGAGGCGGACAAGCTGTTCGGAACGAAATCTTCTGTTGTGTCAACATCAACACAGAAGAAATAACGCAAATCTATAACTGGCAATAAAATAAGGAGTAAAATATGAAAAACAGATTTCTTGCCACCCTTCTTGCGGCGCTACTCACCCTCTCCCTCGCCTCCTGCGACGGAAGCAACACAAAGCCGGAGGACGAATTTCAGAAGAATATGCACCAGTCGAAGTATACACATATAGGCGATATGTGCGAGACTGGCGCGGGGGTGTATTTTAATTTCGACGGCTTTCTCTACTATCTGGAAAAGGCTTCAACGCGGGTAACTGTCCTCTGCGGCAAACCCGACTGCGAGCACAAGGGCGCCGACTGCAACGCCCGGATAAACTCCCGCGGGATATGGTACAGCGGGAACAAGCTGTACTGCGTCAGCTACGCCAAAGGCAACGGCGGGAAATTTGTGACCGCCACGGGGCCGGACGGCACGGGCCGCCAAAACGTCCAGGAGCTCTTGTATGAGGCCAACGGCGTGCAGTCCTCCGTTACCGGCGCGATCTATTACGGCGGAGACGTCTACTACGTCTGGAACGACGTCCTCTACCGCGTCCCGCTGGGCGGCGATAAGGAGGACGCCGTAGCCCTCTGGGGTGAGGAGGCCGGCGGCACCGCCGGGGGAATAATCAATTTGACCGGGAACGAGCTCCACTTCACCCTGTGGGCGGACGAGGACTGTGTCTACTTCATGGTGAACCTTGAGCAGTCCGACGGGACGTACAGGGACACCCTGTTTGCCTACGACATCAATAACGGGGCCGTCGGGAAGGTCTGGCAGACGCCGGAGGGGGCGGAGGTGGGCGCCTGGGACACCACGGGCGTCTCCGTAAGTTCATGGTATGTGCTGGACGGGTATATCTACTTCTATCTCGCCGGAAACGGCTTCTGGCGCAGTAGTCTGCCCGGAGGCAGGGCGGAGCTTCTCGCGAACACCGGCGGGAAAGCGGAGTACGGTACGGCTATTTTCTCCGACGATTACATGTGCCTTCTGAACGACCGGCCCGGTGAACGCAATGAAAACGAGGGTGGGGACGCGTTCTTCGTCTATGGGCTTGACGGGACGCTTCAAAGGGAGCTCCCTCTGGACGCGCTATTTAATGAGGTAGATGGAATCACGGGCCTCGCACCGCTTTTTATCTCTGGCAATGAGCTCTACTTTGTGGCGGACGCCGGCGCCTGGGGCGATATTGTGAACGGAGTGCAATATGAGGACGAAAAAGATATTCTCTGCCGCGTCGATATCAATACCGGCAAGATTGCGCAAATTTATACCTGGCAATAGGGCGTCGGGCTATACTTTAAGAACAGTGCCAGGGTATACTCCGTGCAACGACGCCCTCTATGCCCTGCCCCTGGTCTGCGATATCGGGGACACCGTATCCCCGGCCAATAAAAATCCGCCCCATCCACAAAAAAGCGGACAGCTTGCGCCATCCGCTTCCATTTTCCGGTTCCCACTAAGACAGGGACTTTCCTCTTTTGCTAAACCACTTAACGGCAGGTAACTCCGCTTTTATAAAGGTCTTGATTCCAGATACGCCCTGTCCGGGCAAAGGTCGATGTCATCATTCCAGAAAACGCACATTCCGTCCGCCTTGGCCTTAGCAAAAAGCGTCCGATCCTCCAGCGGCTTATACATGGGCAGGCCGAGTAGCGGCTTCATGTCGAATATCCGCCTCTCCCCGTTCCGGAACGTAATAAGCAACTCCCTGTCCCCTGTCGTCTCCACCGCGATAGGTCTCGGATTCATATGGGCCTCCCTTCATTTAAGAGGGTCTATCTTATAAGCGCCCTCTCCGTCGCTCAACAGTTGCCAGTTTGCGTATAGCTCATCCCGGTGTATCTCCATCCACGCGGTGAGCAGGTGCATCTTCGCCTTCGGGATTTCTCCTTCGAGAACCGTCCCATCCAGCGCCACCACAACCTCCTGCTCACCTACAACAGCATGAAGGTGCGGCTTATTGTGCTGTCCGCCGCTCTCCGCATACATCCTGACAAGTATTCCGTAGAACATTGATATTGTCGGCATAATAAAGCCCTCCGTCGACTCGCTGACTATCCTTTAAACAGTTGTATTATAATAATTATACTCAACATTTTTAGAAAAGTAAAGATGAAAACGCCCGGAAAACCGGGCGTTTCCTTTTGGTGCGCGAGGCGGGACTTGAACCCGCACGTGCGTAATGCACACTAGAACCTGAATCTAGCGA
>CANQUO010000204.1 GCA_947627085.1 uncultured Oscillospiraceae bacterium | reverse complement strand
CATTTCTCGATCGCTGTTTCTCAGCTCTCAAAAGAATCTCTTCGCTACTCTCGTAGCTTAAAGCCCTTCTCTTTTTTTGGTGCTTTTTCTCGTTTACATTGTTTAATTCGCAAGGTGCATCCCCGCTTACCCCCAAAGGCTCAGCGGACTTTTAGAATAACATATCTGAACGCTCTTGTCAACCCCAAATTTGAGATTTTTAAGAGGTTTTTTGTTGTTATCCCCTGCCGTTTCGCAACAGCTTGCTTAATATACACCTACTTCACCGCAAATGTCAACACTTTTTTTCGTATTTTTTTAAAAAATTCGCGAGGAATTTTCTCCCCGCGTTTTGACCACTATATGTTGTATTTTCGTCTGTCGGCAAGCACAGGCTGGAGCTGCCTCCCCTCCATCGCCGCCGCGACGGTGTCCTCGATGAGCGTAAGGTCCGCGGCCAGGGAGGTGGGCTTGCCGATGGGGTCGTCCTGATAAAAGGGAACGAAGTATATATTTTTTCTGGCAAGGAGCTTTCCTATATTCTCGGCGTTGGCGCTCAGGGCGTCGTTGGTTGACACCGCCAGCACCACGGGCCGGCCGTTTCTCAGGTGCGCCTTGGCCGCCATGGTCACCGCCGAGTCGGTGACGCCATTGGCAAGCTTGGCTATGGTGTTCCCCGTGCAGGGGACGATTATAAGTACGTCCAGAAGTCTCTTGGGGCCGATGGGCTCGGCCTTCACTATGGTGTCAACTATCTCCCGGCCCGAGGCCGAGGTCAGCCTTTCTCGAAAATCCTCGGCCTTGCCGAACCTGGTGTCGGTGACGGCGGAGCTTTCGGACATTATGGGCATCACGTCGTACACGCCGCAGAGCCTTTCAAAGGCGTCCACCGCCTTTTTGAAGGTACAGTAGGACCCGCACAGCGCCACGCCCGCTCTAAGCTTTTCCATCATTCACTCTCCAATTCATTTATAATGTTGTATATGGCGTCCCGGATGGCCTCCCCGGCGGTGACCGGGGCCACCTGCCCCGGAAGGGACAGGGCCCAGATGACGTGGGTCCCCATCGCCTTGGCGGCCTCGAAGTCCACCCCTCCCGGCTTGGAGGCCAGATCCAGGCACAGGCAGGTGTCCGGGATAACCGCCAGTTCCCGCTCCCCCAGGACCTTTGCCGGGACGGTGTTCACCACCGCGTCGAGCCCGGGCAGTATGTCCGTGAGCCTTCCCGTGTCCGCCGGGCGCAGTCCCAGGGCCTCTATCCAGGCCCTGTCGGAGCTTTTTCTGGCAGAGCAGGTGACATCGGCCCCCAGTGCCCGGAGCTTCAGGGCCAGGAGCTTGCCTATACGGCCAAAGCCCACCACTAAAATATGGGAGCCCATAAGCGTCACCGGGAGCTCCCGCATGAGTATCTCCACCGCCCCCTCGGCGGTGGCGCCGGCGTTTTTCACCGTCAGCTCCTCCCGCTCAAAGTAGTCCAGGACCTCAGCGCCCCGGAGACGGGCGCCCTCCCGGAGGGCGTCCCCGGCCTTACCGGCCAGGACGACCTTGCCCGGCGCGAGGGCGTCCGTGAACTCACGGAGCGTTATCTCCCGCTTTGCCAGAGGCCCGTTTATCCGATCGCCCGTGAGGGCCGGCAATGGAAGGATCACGTATCTCGCCCCCTCCATCGCTTCCCGGAGCGACCCGGAGCATAAAAGCCTGCCGCTCTCGCCCCTCTCAAGGCCGAAGGTCCGGACCGAGTGGCCGTCCCCCGATAGAAGCTCCGCTAACTTCACTATCCTCATATCCCCGCCCACGACTGCAAATTCCATCCCGCGCGCCCTCCCCGGCTCATTGTTCCCTCCATACTATTCCTTCCCCCGCCCCGCCGTTCCAAAAAAACTTGACAAACCGGTCCGAAATGCTTATACTGAAACTCACAGAACGGCCCCGTGAGGTGATGGCATGGAAAAGTCACGGATAGACCGCATAAGCGAGCTTACGCGCATCTCCCGCACCCGCCCTCTTACCGAGGCGGAGCTTGCAGAGCGGGCCCAGCTCCGCGCGGAGTATATCCAAAGCGTGAAGGCCAGCCTCGAAGGGCAGTTGGAGCACACCTACCTTGTGGACGAGCGCGGCGTGAAGCGCCCCCTCCCAAAAAAGCAATAAGCCGGTGTGGCGGAATTGGCAGACGCCTTGGATTTAAAATCCAATGTTGGAAACAGCGTACCGGTTCGAGCCCGGTCACCGGCACCATTTCGAGTGTTCATAAGGTATTTGACCTTGTGAACACTCGATTTGTTACTATGTAGAGCAGGCGGCTTGCCTGCTCGTTTTTTATGCGGGGATGTTGTCGGTGAGATATTCCACCGCCACACCCTTGCGGGTGTCGGCTTTGTAGTTGGCGCGTGGGCTGGGCCACTCGATGTAGCCCACGAAGCGGTAGTAGATCGCGATGCGCTGGGTGCGATTTCTGCCGGTGCCTTCCGTCTCGTAGACGTCGATGTGGTCGATGAGCTCCCGCAAGAGTGGCGAGGTCAGGCGGTCCATGCGCATGAATTGGCGGATAGATTCGATGAAGCTGTCTCGCTCCCGCTGGTGTTGGCCGGATTCGGCCAGCTTTTTGCGAAGGGCGGCTATCTTGGATTTCAGCTCCATCCGCTCCAACTCGTACTTGTGACTGAGCTGCATAAACCACTCGTCGCTCACCTTGCCTGTGGCGTTGTCCTCGTAAAGCTTTTCGTAAAGCCGGGCGACGGTCTCACTTCTGGCGATGGCTTTTTGAAGCTCCTCCTCGTCCCGCTTCCGCTCCTTGGTGAGCTCCCGGTCGGTCTTTTGGGCCAGCAGCTCCGCAAAGGCGGCCTCGTCCTGGCGGAGCATCTCCGCCATCCGCCTCAGTTCCAGCGTCACCACCTGCTCTATGGCGTCTGCCCGGACGTAATGGCGTGTGGGACAGCTCCCGCGGTAGTCCACAGCGTTGTTGGAGCAGGAAAAGAAGTGAATGGCCTTGTTGTTGGAGAGCGTGTGGTAGTGCATCTTCTTGTGGCAATCCCCACAATAGAGAAGGTCGAAGAAAATGCTCTTTCCGCCGTTCTCCGGCTTTGGAGCGCGGCGTTTCGTTTTGACGGTCAGGGCCTGCACCCTCTCAAAATCTTCTCTGGCGATGATGGGCTCGTGGACATTCTTGAAAATCGCCCAATTCTCCGGGTC
>CANQUO010000203.1 GCA_947627085.1 uncultured Oscillospiraceae bacterium | reverse complement strand
TTGCCCGTTTTAAGGATGTCAGGCCCATCCGCCCGCTATTCAAGCTTCCGCGTCCCCGTCGAAACCGGTACGCCCCCATTTACTGTCGAAAAAGGCCTGACGGCCTTTTTCGACAAAGGAGATGCGTGCGGATAAAATTTTTGAAATTGGAATTTCAAAAATTTTATCCGGCCGTTTTGCTACGCGCATGGCCCAAAGGGCCATACACTCCGCAAAACAAAAGGTAATTTTCGCGACGCGCATGTCGCCGCGAAAATTATTTAAAAAACGTTGTAATCGGATTTTGCTAAAAATACACGCCTGTCAAGTCTTTGCAAGCTTTACGACGAGGGTGCTGGGGAGGAGCTTTGCGAGGACGCGGTAGGTCTTGAAAAAGACCCTTGGCGTGTAGAAGGCACGGTCGGCCTTGGCGGCTTTGTAGCTGCCGGCGGCGACCTTTTTGGGGTCGCAGTATGGGAGGGTACGGAACATCTTTGAGTTGCCCTTTATGCCGCCGATATCAAGAAACTCCGTATCCATGGGGCCGGAGCAGACGGCGGTGACGGATATTCCTGCCGGCCTGAGCTCCTCACGAAGTCCCAGTGAAAAGCTGGACACATACGCCTTCGTGGAGCTGTACACCGTCATTCTGGCGTTGGGGCAAAAGCTGGCGATGGAGCTCACATTGACGATGTGACTGTTCTCGGGCATATACGGTACGACCGCCCGGGAGACCAGCGTCATGGCCCGCATGTTTAGGTCCGTCATCCGGCCCAGAAGCTCCGGGTCCGTCTCCGCCACGTTGCCAAGGTATCCGCACCCGGCGCAGTTGACAAGCACCCGCACCCGGGGGTTTTCCTCCTCAAGCTTACGGGAGAGGGCCTTTATGTCCTCATTGTTCGTAAG
Source organism: uncultured Oscillospiraceae bacterium (assembly GCA_947627085.1). Classification (GTDB taxonomy): domain Bacteria; phylum Bacillota; class Clostridia; order Oscillospirales; family Oscillospiraceae; genus RUG626. Next base: position 2,410 of record CANQUO010000203.1, on the reverse strand, counting down.
GTCCAGCGGCACGCTGACGGCGGGGATCGAAAGCCTCTCCCCCAGCTCGTCCAGTAGCGCCTTTCTTCTGGCGATGAGCCAGACCTCGTTTACCTCCGGGAAGTTTTCCGCAAGCTTCAGGGCGTATTCCCTACCCAGGCCCGAGGAGGCGCCGGTTATTATGGCAATGTCCATGTCACACCTTCTCAGGCTCGCCGTAGTCCACGCCGAAAGTCTCCACGGTGACCGACTTCATGACCTGGGGCTTGCGGGGCTTGTCGTTGTAGTCCACGCGGACGGAGGCTATCTCGTCCACCGTGTCCATGCCCTCGATGACCTTGCCGAAGGCGGCGTACTGGCCGTCCAGGTGGGGGGAGTCGGCGTGGACGATGAAGAACTGGCTCCCGGCGGAGTCGGGCACGGAGGTGCGTGCCATGGATATGACGCCGCGCTCGTGGGCGATTGGGTTATTCACGCCGTTTGCGGAAAACTCGCCCTTTATGCAGTAGCCCGGGCCGCCGGTGCCGTTGCCCTTGGGGCAACCGCCCTGGATCATAAAGTCCTTTATGACCCGGTGGAATATGAGGCCGTTATAAAAGCCCTTATTCGCAAGGGATATGAAATTCGCCACCGAGATGGGCGCCACATCGGGCCGGAGCTCCACCTTTATGGTCTTGCCGTTTTCCATTTCGATGGTCGCTATGGGATTTGCCATTTTATTCTTTCCTTTCTTTCACCGATGCTTATCGGATTTTTTCCTTCATGGTCCGGTCTATCTCCCGGTCGGCGTCACGCCGGGCCTCGCTCTCACGCTTGTCGTAGAGCTTCTTGCCCTTGGCGACGCCCAGCTCCACCTTCACAAGGGAGTCCTTGAGATATAGCGACAGAGGCACCAGCGTCATGCCGTCCTGCTGGACTCTCGCCTGGAGCTTGTTTATCTCCCGCCGGTGCATGAGCAGGCGCTTCGGGCGAAGTGGGTCCCGGTTGAAGATGTTGCCCTTCTCGTAGGGGGAGATGTGCATACCGTAGGCGAAAAGCTCCCCGTTTTTCACCGAGCAGAAGGCGTCCTTCAGGTTGACTGCTCCGGCCCGGACGGACTTGACCTCCGTGCCGAAAAGCTCAATGCCGGCCTCCAGCTTCTCCTCGATGAAATAGTCGTGGTAGGCCTTCTTATTTTGGGCTATTGGCTTTACGCCCCTGGCCTTCGGCATTGAGTCACCCCCTTCGTGCGCGTGTAAGGGGATTATAACACATGGAAAGAAAAAATAAAAGTGGAAAACGGCAAATTAATTTGAAAATTACTCCCCGCCGCCCCAAAACGCCTCCCTGAGTCTGGCGGCGGCGTCGCCGTCGCATATGGTCACGCCGTGCTCCCTTAAATGCAGAAGGTACTCCCCCGGCATATCAAGGGGCGCGCCGAACTCAAAAAGCGTCTCGGGCCTTACCCCGTCCATGACCCACACGGCCAGTATGTACCTGCCCTCATAATAAAAAAGCGACGCCGTCAGCTCCCCCCCGCACTCCATAACGGCCGACAACAGTGCCTCAAAGTCCGTAAAGGCAAAAAACTCCGGCTCGCCGGAGCTCCTCCTCACGAAAATCAGCACCTCGTGCCGCCCGGGGTAGAGCTCCAGGCTCACCGTCCCCAGGGCGTCGCTCTCCACGATGCCGCTGACTATGCGTCTTGCGTCCGAGGCCGTCATCTCCCTGGGGTCCAGATGCCGCCTTTCCAGCTCCTCCCCCGCTATGTATACAGAAAAGGCCCGCGCCCCTATGGCCTGTATCTCCATATCATACCGCCTCCTTTGCCCCCTTTACGGGGATACAGACATTATACTAATACCCAATTAAAACGAGCCATTCGCGGCGGTCTTTTTCGCGTCGTCGTCGCTGATGCCGCTTTTCCTCGGGCTCCAAGTATTCGCCCTCGGGCGCAGGCATCGCTCCTCCTCTCCCCAGCGGGCTATGCCCGCCGGGGACCCCGGTTGCGTCAGCCGCCTTGGAAATACCAATGGGTATTCCCTGCGGCGCCTTCCAAGCCTTACACGAAAAATCCTCGCCGCTCGGTGTCTCCTTTTAAATGGGTATTAGTATTACGCCTTTCTTCCCGCCATCTCCCACATGACCACCGCGGCCGCCGCCGCGGCGTTAAGGGACTCGCAGGCCGGGCTCATGGGGATTATCACCGTCCCACGGCAAACGCTCAAAAGCTCCTTTGTGAGCCCCGAGCCCTCGTTCCCGATGGCCACCGCCGCGCCGGTGAGATCGGCCTTTCGTATATCAACGGCATCGCCTCTCAGCGCCGCGCCGTATATTGGCGTGACGGCCGCGAGCCTTTCAAGGGTCTCCACATTAGCCGAATAAACCCGCTGGCGAAATACGGCGCCCATTGACGCCCTGACGGCCTTGGGCGAGAATATATCCGCGCACT
>CANQUO010000202.1 GCA_947627085.1 uncultured Oscillospiraceae bacterium | reverse complement strand
GGCGGATTTGCGCCCGTGCGGCGTCAAAGTCCTTGGCAATACGAAAGTATTCCCTGCGGGCTTTTCCTTGCCCGGACGGAAATCCGCTCGCCAGAAACTGCTTCGCACTCCACGCGGAGCGATTTTCGAGCGATTTTCGGCAAGGTGGAGGAAGCCTTGCTGGCGCAAGGCGACGACAACGAGGCGAAAAGCGCCGAAAAGGGCCCGCGTGGAGCGGCGCGGGTTCGACTCCCGTCACCTTAAGCTCCGCGAGAGGGGGGAGGGGGCATGAATGTACTGAGGATAATGAAAAAGCTCTGCTCAAAATACTTCCTCAAGGAGCTTTTCCTGGTCGCGACGCTGTCTCTGTCGGTCATATTTACAAATATCATCGTAGAGCCCCTGGAGACGTACCTTGAGGACAGGGCGGAAATACGGCGGGCTCTGCCCTTTGACCGGGAGGAGACGCTCCACTTCGCGCCCTCCGTGCTCCTATCCTGGTCCGCGGTCGCGGATGGGGACTACCTACCGGAAGTCCATGAGACCTTGAAAAATCAGGACGGAGTGGAGAAAGTTTTGGAGCTGTTCACAACCGGCAGCGCTTTCTGTGAGCGGAACGGTGAGACGGTCAATTTTGACCTTTTCGCCCTCTATTCTCAGGACTTCGCAAGCTGTTGCCCGCCCTGGCCCGGGGCCGGGAGCGAGTTCGGCGGACGGGACGGGAGACTGCCCGTGATGGTGAGCCGGACGGCGGCGGAGAGGCTCCCGGTGGGAGCGAATTTGACCTTTCAGTGTATTTCCCCGTATCCGTGGACCGGGAGACGGGGATTGTCGAGGATGAGACGCTGAGCGTCCCGTGCGTGGTGGCGGGGGTATTGGAGGACGGGCGGGCGCTCCCCTGGGCCGGCGCCAGCCATCAGGCCCTTGGCGGCATGGGCTGCGCCTCCCGGTATTTTCAGGATACCATGCTTTTAGCCGCTGTATACGATCCTAAGTTCTTCAGCGATATCCGCTGGGACTATTCCGCCCTCGTCGTTCCGGAAAAGGGCGCCGATGTTGAGGTCCTGGGAAAGGCCCTTACGGAGAAGCTTGGCGCCTGGGGAGAGGTCTCTACTCATACCGAGATAGAGCGCGGGGCCCTTGGGTATACGCTGTCGGAAAACCTTCCGGAGCAGTTGAAATTCATTCTTCTGGCGCTTGTGGCCGTGTTCGGCTACGGGGCGTATCTCTTTTTGTCCATACGCCAGAGGGAGAGGCAATTGGCGGTATTTTACATATCCGGCATGACAAGGGGGCGGATGTTTACGCTGAATATGCTTGTAAATGTGCTCATATACGCGCTTTCGGCCGCCCTGGGCTGGCTTATGACGCCGCTTGTGGCGAAGAGCTTTGTACAAGCTGAAAATTATGGCGGGGCGGGGGCCCTGGGGGTCTTTTGTACGGGAGCGCTATTCCTGGCGACCATGGTCATGAGCCTTGCCGCCGGCTTTATACAAAACAGAAACGCCGCCGCCATCACACTCTACCACAGGGGGGACTGACAGCTATGATAAGCTTAAAAGGCGTGAGCAAGATATATAACATGGGAAAAGGGACCGAGGTACAGGCCCTCCGGGACGTGGACCTTCAGGTCCGGGAGGGGGACTTCATCTCCATAACCGGGCCCTCGGGCTCGGGGAAGTCGACGCTTCTGCACATTTTGGCGGGCCTCGACACGCCCACCGGGGGAGAGTATCTCTTTGAGGACCTTGATGTGGCGCGGACCTCCGACCGGGTCAAGTGCCATCTTCGCAACCGTAAGATTGGGATAGTGTTGCAGGACTTCGGCCTTTTGGGGGACGACACGGCGCTGGAAAACGTGGCTTTGCCACTCATAATTGGCGGCGTCCGGAGGCGGGAGGCGAAATCACGCTCAGCGCGTGTACTGGAGGAGGTGGGCATCGCGGAGCTTTCCGGGAAGAGGGTAAACGAGCTCTCCGGCGGCCAGCGCCAGCGGGTGGCGGTTGCCCGGGCGCTGGTACAGGACGCCAAGCTCCTACTTGCCGACGAGCCCACCGGGGCGCTGGATTCAGGGAGCGCCAGCGCCCTCATGGACCTTTTCGAGAGGCTCAACGCCGGCGGCCTTACAATAATCACCGTGACCCACAACCCGGCCGTGGCCGAGAGGACGCCGGTGTCATACTCCATCGTGGACGGCGTGATACACTCAGAGCGCGGCGGGGAATGAGGGCAGGATTTGGCTTGACAGGAAGGAAATGGCGGGATATAATCTTTATAATATCTCTTTTATAAGGGGATCATATTATGAAGATAAAGATAACAGCCGACAGCACCTGCGACCTGTCGCCGGAGCTCGTGGAGAAAAACAACATCACCCTGACGCCGCTGACGGTCAGCTGTGCCGGGGAGAGCTATCGGGACGGCGTGGATATCACCCCCGATGAGCTCTATAAGAAAATAGCCGAATGTGGGGAGTTGGGCTCCACCGCGGCGGTGAACGTACAGGACTATCTTGACGTTTTCGGTGGGCTTTTGAGGGAGTACGACGCCATAGTCCACTTTACCATAAGCTCCCAGATGTCCGCCTGCTATCAGAACGCCTGCATCGCCGCGGAGGAGCTGGGGAACGTCTACGTTGTGGACAGCCGGAACCTATCCACGGGCATCGGGCACCTGGTGCTGGATGCCTGCGAAATGGCGGAAAACGGCGTGGAGGCCGGGGAGATAAAGAGGATACTTGACGAAAAAAAGGAGAAGCTCGACGTGAGCTTCGTGGTGGATACTCTCGATTACCTCCGCCGGGGCGGAAGATGCACGGCCCTGGCGGCAATGGGGGCCAATCTATTGAAGCTACACCCATGCATCTACGTCAAGGACGGCGAAATGGGGGTTGGGAAGAAGTACCGGGGAAAGCTGGCCGCCTGCATCGAAAATTACGTCCGGGACAGACTGGCGGACACATCGAGCATCGACACAAGGCGCATATTCATAACCGACTCCGGCGTCAGCGAGGAGTGCAGGCAGGTGGCCGAGAGGGTGGTCCGGGAGCTTGCGCCCTTTGAGGAAATCATACATACAAGGGCGGGGTGCACTGTATCCTCCCACTGCGGCCCGGGGACATTGGGCGTGCTTTTTTACAGGAAATAAATACATACTGTCGACAAAGGCCCAAGGGCCTTTGTCCGACAATAGGAGTGTGCGGAAACAGCCACGAAAAGGCCTGCGGGCCTATTCGTGGCTGTTTCCTGCCGTTTTGCTCCGCGCCGCCGAAGGCAGCACTGCGCAAAACAAAAGGGATTTTTTCTGACGCGCATGTC
>CANQUO010000201.1 GCA_947627085.1 uncultured Oscillospiraceae bacterium | reverse complement strand
GACAGCGTGTGGCCATCGGACGCGCCATCATCCGCAAGGTGGGCGTGTTCCTCATGGACGAGCCGCTCTCCAACCTTGACGCCAAGCAGCGCGTGACCATGCGCTCCGAGATCGCGCAGATTCACCGCAGCACCGGCGCCACAACCATCTACGTCACCCACGACCAGACCGAGGCCATGACCCTGGCCGACCGCATCGTCGTCATGAAGGACGGCTACATCCAGCAGGTCGGCACGCCCTATGACCTCTACTACGAGCCGGTCAACGTGTTCGTGGCCGGGTTCATCGGCGAGCCGCCTATGAACTTCGTCCGCGGCAAGCTCAAGGGCGGCAAGCTCACCTTCGGTAAGAACGAGCTTGACCTCACCAAGAAGCTGGGTGCCAAGGCCAAGAGCTATGAGGGCAAGGATATCGTCTTCGGCTTCCGTCCCGAGGCCATTGAGCTGGGTGAGAAGAGCAACGCCTACGTGGTCAAGGCCGACGTGGAGCTCACGGAGATGCTGGGCGACAACACCAACGTCTACATCACCGCCGATGAGGATAAGGCCATTTTGAAGGTCGATCCCCACGACACTCCCGCCACCGACTCCACCATCAGCTTCTCCATCCCCTACGAGAGCGTCTACCTCTTTGACGGCGAGACGGAGAAGGTCATAAAATAAAAACCGCAAACTCATTAAATCAGGAGCGCCAAAGGGACGCTCCTGATTTTTTGCACCTTTTTTCGTGTTTTCGGGGGCGGTTTTTGGGCGGGAAAGACCTTGACCGGGAGAGGGACGGGTTATATAATACAATAAAAAGCGACGGGCCTGACGGAGCCGGCGGGGGAAGAAAGAGTCCCCCGGTGGCCCCTATATGAAAGCCGGCCGGCGCCGGCCGGCTACTTAATTTTATGCGCCCGGGCGTCCCTGAGTTACGGGAGGACAGGATATGATAAAGATAGCGCCGTCCATACTGGCGGCGGATTTTACAAGGCTGGGCGAGGACATCGACAGCATAAAAACCGCGGATTTGCTGCATTTTGACGTTATGGACGGGGTGTTCGTGCCAAATATTTCCTTCGGCCTTCCGGTGATAAAGGACGTGCGCCGGGTCACCGACATGCCGTTGGACGTGCACCTTATGATAAAATTCCCCGGAAAATTCATCGGGGAGTTCTGCCGCCTGGGGGCGGATACGGTGGTGCTCCACGTGGAGGCCGAGGAGCCCTGGGAGATAAAAAAGGGTATAAGGGCCGTGAAGGCCCAGGGGAAGAGAGTGGGCCTGTCCGTAAAGCCACAGACGCCCGTCTCCGCCATAGAGCCATATGCCGAGAGCCTTGACCAGATACTCATAATGTCCGTGGAGCCGGGCTTCGGCGGACAGGGCTTCATGCCCGAGGCCCTGCCGAAGATAGAGGAGGCCGCGAGGCTCGTAAACAAGCTGGGCATCAGGTGCGATATCGAGGTGGACGGCGGCATCAACCGTGTCACCGCCAGACAGTGCGAGGATGCCGGAGCCACGATCTTAGTGGCCGGGAGCACCGTGTTCCGCGCCGCCGACAGGGCGGAGGAAATAAGGGTATTGAGAGGTAACTGAAAATGAGCTTTTTTCCGTCCGCCCTCGATGAGCTTGTTGAAAAATTCGCCTCCCTGCCGGGAGTGGGCCTGAAGTCCGCCCAGAGGCTGGCCTTTTATATCCTGGACCTTCCGAAGGAGGAGGCCAGGAGCTTCGCCAATGCCATTATCAACGCCCGGGAGAACGTGCGCACCTGCCGGGTGTGTCAAAATCTGACAGACCAGGAGGAGTGCTCCATATGCCGCTCCCAGACCCGTGAGGAGGGCGTCATATGCGTGGTGGCAAGTCCCAAGGACGTGGCCGCCATGGAGAGGGCCCACGAGTATAACGGCCGGTATCACGTGCTTCACGGGGTCATATCGCCATTAAACCACATCGGGCCTGACGACATACGCATAAAGGAGCTGGTGGACCGGGTGGCCGCCGGGGGGATAGAGGAGGTCATCATGGCCATGAACCCGGACACCGAGGGCGAGACCACCGCCAAATATATATCGAGGCTTTTAAAGCCCTTCGGCGTCAAGGTCACCCGACTTGCCTACGGCATCCCCGTTGGCGCCAGCCTCGAATTTGCCGACGACGCCACCCTGATGCGGGCGCTGGAGGGGAGACAAGAGATTTAAAAAATGCCGGACATGCGTCCGGCATTTTTTAAAATAAGGGGACAAAAGGGATTTATTCCGATGTACATGCCGTCGGAAAAAATATTTGAATGGGGTTAGCCCCTCCCTTTGGGAGGGGGTAGGGGGTGGGGCGAGGTGGGGAGATTCGGCCCACCCTGGCCATCGCTTCGCTCGGCCACCCCTCCCGGAGGGAGGGGCTGAACCTCTCCTGCCGCTTCGCGGCGGTCCTCCCCCTTAACAAGGGGAGGCTGGTGCCGCCTGCGGGCGGGACGGGGACTCTAATCCCCCTACCCCCTTTTCCAGAAAGGGGGTGTCCGGGCGCACAATCCGGGCTCATGGGGAGTTTTTGTATTGCATCGTGTGGAAAAATAATGTATAATGTTATATAATTATAAATATGACGATTTTTGGAAAGGGTAACGGTATGATCAGGAACGTGGTTTTTGATTTTGGCGGGGTGACGGTGGAGTACGACCCGGCGGGGTATATGGAGAGGATGTATGGCGGCGGGGAGACGGGGAGGTATATTCTTGAGAACCTCTTTGGCTCGCCGCTGTGGGCCATGCTGGATATGGGTACCGTCACGAGAGCGGAGGCCTGTGGGCCGATACTTGAGAAGGCGGACAGGGACGGCTTTGGAGAGGACATGCGCTTTGTGATGGACCACTGGTTTGAGGATATGATGGGCACGAAGGAGGACACGGTGGCCCTCATACGGGAGCTCCGGGAGAGGGGCGTACACGTATATTACCTTACGAACATGCCGGCGGATATATGGGAAAAGCTCATTGCCCGGGGACTTCGGGACATATTTGAGGGCGGTATCGCGTCCTTTGAGGTACATTTGACAAAGCCGGACATACGCATCTACCGGCGACTGCTCGACGAGCAGGGGATAAGGCCGGAGGAGACGGTATTTTTTGACGACATGGAGCGCAATGTGGAGGGCGCCCGGGCTGCGGGCATCCGGGGAGAGCTTTTCACCGACGCCGGGAGCGCCCGGGAGACGCTGAGGGCCCTTGGAGTATTTGAGGGGTGAAGCATGGACATATCGAGCCGTAAAAACGAGCGGGTGGCGCATTTCAGGAAGCTTGCCGCCTCGGCCAAATTTCGGCGGGAGAGCGGGGAGTATTTGTGCGACAGCCCGAAGCTCCTCGAAGAGGCCATAAGAT
>CANQUO010000200.1 GCA_947627085.1 uncultured Oscillospiraceae bacterium | reverse complement strand
CGCTTATAGAAAACGGCTCATGGGCGCCTACGGCGGCAAAGGTGATGAGGACCATGCTGGAGCCCTGCAAGAACATAACCTACACCGACACCACCGTGCGCATAACCTCGGCCCTCAACGACGAAAGCCGTGCCCAGGTGGAGGCGCTGGCCGACGAGCTCACCCGTGACTACGTGGCCCGCAACGGCGAGACGGCCAACAAGAACGATTTGAGCGCCCTTTTCAACATCGGCTACGGCCTCTACGTGGTGACCTCCAGCGACGGCAAGCGGGATAACGGCCTTATCGTCAACACCGTGAGCCAGGTCACCAGCACCCCCAACAGGGTGGCCGTGTGCATCAACAAAAATAACTATTCCCATCACATCATAAAGCAGACGGGGAAGATGAACGTAAACTGCCTGTCCGTAGACGCGCCCTTCAGCGTATTTGAGAATTTCGGCTTCCAGAGCGGCCGGACGGCGGACAAGTTTGCCGGTATGGAGCTTTTACGCAGTGACAACGGCCTTGTGTTCCTACCGAAATATATAAACTCCTTCATGTCCCTGAAGGTGGAGCAGTACATCGACATGGACACCCACGGCATGTTCATCTGCACCGTCACCGAGGCGAGGGTCATAAACGACCGGGAGACCATGACCTACACCTACTACCAGAACAACGTAAAGCCCAAGCCTAAGACCGAGGGGAAGAAGGGCTGGGTCTGCAAGGTCTGCGGCTATGTCTACGAGGGCGACGAGCTTCCCGAGGACTTTGTCTGCCCGCTGTGCAAGCACGGCGCGGCGGACTTCGAGCCCATTAAATGAGTCAATAATCTGAAAGGAGATATAAATATGAAATACGTCTGTTCCGTCTGCGGCTGGGAGTATGACGAGGCTGTGGGAGACCCCGACAACGGCATCGCCCCCGGCACCAAATTTGAGGACCTCCCCGAGGACTTTGTCTGCCCCGTCTGCGGCGTCGGCAAGGACAGCTTTGAGGAAGCGAACTGAAAACAGCCCTCCCGTCTTACGAAGGCGGGAGGGAATTTTTATGTTTTTGGGACGCTTTCGCTTGACTTTTTACGGGGCGGATATATATTATTACTTGTTACTCAAGACTTACTATTAAGAGGGCATTTTTATGACCGTAAAGGACCTGAAAATAGGGGAGAGCGGGCGCGTCACCGCGGTCGGCGGGGAGGGCGCGCTGAGACAGCACTTTCTTGACATGGGCGTCACGCCGGGGGCGGAGGTCACGGTGGTGAAATTCGCGCCTATGGGCGACCCGGTGGAGGTGCGCATACACGGCTACGAGCTGACCTTAAGGCTTGACGACGCGGCGAGAATCGAGGTCGAGAGGATCGAGCTTACCGCCGCGGAGCCCGTAAAGCAGGGGAAAAAACGCAAGATGGACCACCCGTATTTCGGCGAGCCCGGCGTACACCACGAGAAGTCCACGGAGAACCCCCTGCCCGAGGGGCATGTGCTGACCTTCGCCCTGGTGGGCAACCAAAATTGCGGCAAGACCACGCTCTTTAACCGCCTCACCGGGGCAAACCAGCACGTGGGCAACTTCCCGGGCGTTACGGTGGACAGGAAGGACGGGGCCATACTGGGCCACCCGAACACGAAGATAACCGACCTTCCCGGGATATATTCCATGTCGCCCTACTCAAGCGAGGAGATAGTCAGCCGGCGCTTTGTGCTGGACGAGCGGCCCGACGCCATAATAAACATCGTGGACGCCACCAATATCGAGCGAAATCTGTACCTCACCATGCAGTTACTTGAGATGGACCGGCCCATGGTGGTGGCGCTAAACATGATGGACGAGCTCACGGGTAACGGCGGCTCCATCGACGTAAACTCCATGGAGTCGCGCCTGGGCGTGCCGGTGGTGCCCATCTCGGCGGCGAAAAACCAGGGCATCGAGGAGCTTATATCCCACGCCGTCCACGTGGCCAAATATCAGGAAAAGCCCGTAAAGGTGGACTTTTGCGCCAAGGACGACGCCGGGGGCGCGGTCCACCGGTGTTTGCACGCGGTGGTGCACCTCATCGAGGACCACGCGGAGAAGTCCGGAATCCCCGCGCGCTTCGCCGCGGCCAAGGCCATCGAGGGGGACGAGCGGGTCATAGACAGACTGGAGCTTGACGAGAACGAGAGGGAGCTTTTGGAGCACATAACCGTCCAGATGGAGACGGAGCGGGGCCTGGATAGGAGCGCCGCCATAGCGGACATGCGCTTTCGGTTCATCGGCGACGTGTGCCGGGAGTGCGTCAAAAAGCCCCGGGAGAGCCGGGAGCACATAAGAAGCGAGAAGTTAGATAAGATACTCACCGGCAAATATACGGCCATACCCGTGTTCGTGGCCATAATGGCCCTTGTGTTCTACCTCACCTTCAACGTCATCGGCGCCTGGCTCCAGGAGCTTTTGGACATGGGCATCGGGGCCCTCACGGAGCTTGTGGACAACGCCATGACCTCCGCCGGGGTGAACGAGGTCCTCCACGACCTTGTGATCGGCGGCATATTCGAGGGTGTGGGCTCGGTCTTAAGCTTCATGCCCATTGTCGTGGTGATGTTCTTCTTCCTCTCGCTTTTGGAGGACTCGGGATACATAGCCCGCGTGGCCTTCTTCATGGATAAGCTTTTGCGGAAGATCGGCCTTTCGGGGAGAAGCATCGTACCCATGCTCATCGGCTTTGGCTGTACGGTCCCGGCGGTGATGGCCACCAGGACCCTGCCCAGCGAGCGGGACAGGAGGATGACTATCCTTCTCACGCCCTTCATGAGCTGTACGGCGAAATTGCCCATCTACGCCTTTTTCGTCAGCGCATTTTTCCCGGGCAAGGGCGGCTTTGTCATGACGGCGCTGTATCTTTTGGGCATCGCCGTGGGAATAATTATAGCGTTCCTCTATAAAAAGGTCCTCTTCCGGGGCGAGGCCGTGCCCTTCGTCATGGAGCTTCCCAACTACCGCATGCCCAGCGCCCGGAGCACCCTCCAGCTCATGTGGGAGAAGGCAAAGGACTTTTTACAGAAGGCCTTTTCCGTTATCCTCATCGCCACCGTGGCGGTGTGGTTCCTGCAGAGCTTCGATATGCACTTTAACCTCGTGGCCAGCTCCGAGCAGAGCATAATGGCGAAGATAGCGGGGGGCATAGCGCCGCTGTTCGCGCCGCTGGGACTGGGGGACTGGCGGATATGCACGTCGCTCATAAGCGGCTTTATGGCCAAGGAGAGCGTGGTATCGGTGCTGGAGGTCCTCTTCGCCACCGAGGGCGGCCTGAGCGCGGTGCTGGATACGGTCTCCGCCGGGGCACTGTTGGTGTTCAGCCTCCTCTACACCCCCTGCGGAGACCGTATAG
>CANQUO010000199.1 GCA_947627085.1 uncultured Oscillospiraceae bacterium | reverse complement strand
AGCTCCGACTGCTCCCCCGCCCAGTGGCCGAATTTGATAGAGGAACCGTTCCAAAAATTCATCCGTCTAACCGACGCGGCAAACGTCCCTATCTCCTTCGGCACCAGGCTTACGATGGGCCTTATGTGGTTCTCCTCCAGCTCCGGATACGTCCTTCTCATAATGAGTATCCTGAGCCCCGGATTGCCCGCCGCCCCCGCGACGGCCTTCGTCCTCACAGCCCACGTTTTCCCCCCGCCCTTCGCTCCCCCATAGGCCACAAAGGTCGTCCTGGCCAAAAAGAACTCCTTCTGCCTCTCATTGGCCTCCCCCAAATCCCACTCCGTCACCTTTTCCCCCTCTCCCCCATCTCATTGTAATATCTTCCAATTTCCCCGTAGGGGCGGGTTCCAAACCCGCCCGTCCCCGCCGCGCGGTCCTACCCCCTTTTTGGAAAAGGGGTGGCGTAGGGGCCGATGCCCACATCGGCCCGACGCACCAATTTGACCTCCGGCCAAAATCGACGCTTTATACGATGGAGCGCTTTAACAGGGCGTTGCAATATCGGAACACGGGCCGATGTAGGCATCGGCCCCTACGGAAGCGTTTTTTTCGGTCCCCCTCGATCGGGTTCCGCCCCTCCAATGGGTTTCCGGATTTTGCGTAATTTCAAACACTGTATTCGTACCCATCTTCTACCCCCTCCCAGAGGGAGGGGCTTTTTGAGCCGCGCCGTCAGGCGCTTCATTATTCCCCTACCCCCCTTTCGGAAAGGGGGGTGGCCCCGCAGGGCCGGGAGGTTCGAGCTTCTTATTCGTCGCGGCCTCCATCGTTGGAACGAGGCCTCTAATCCCCCCTACCCATCTCCGCGCTAAGAGCCGCCCCTTCGGGGCGGTTGCGCTCCGAAACGCGCCTGCGGGCGCAGCCTTTTCCAAAAAGGGGGTAACTCACGAAACGCACCATGTAGCGCGCCCCTGTTAGAGGTGAAATCTACCGTCTACTGAGCCGTAAGCGGCCAAGCGAGTTAGCCGCATAGACAATTCGACTACGCACGCGCGGACGGCGATGGGGTAAGCTACCGACTACCTCCAAAAAGCCTTTTCCCTCTTTGCTACTTTCTCCCTTTTGTTCCCAACAAAAGGGAGAAAGTAGACCCCCCGTCCGTTCGGACGCCCCCAACAAAAAGCCCAGCGGCTTTGGAGCCTCACCTCATCGCTTCCTCTCCCCCGATGCCGTCCACCTTCACCACCACCTGGTTCTTCCCGCCCTTCCCGGCGGTCTCCTTCTCCACGTACCCGCCGTTGCCGGACTGCTTTAAGTTGAACTTGGCGAACGCCGCCACCTTCGGCTCCTTCTGCCCTCTCTCAAGCCAGTAGAAGGTCTTGAACTCCTCCCACCGCTTGGCCGCCCTGTACCGGCCCATGATCTCCGAGCCGTTGTGCCTCTCGCCCCGCAGGACCGCCTCGCCGTACTCAAGGTACTCCTGAAGCCTCTCCTCCGGCACGTCCGTGAACTTGTGGAGCACATACCCCACCGGCGGCTCCCCCGTCTCGACGCAGTGGGCCACGCATTTGTCGATGGCCTCCTCCAGCTCCTTTGCCTTGTAAACTCTCTTCATTATTATAAACCTCCGTTTCAAATCCAAGTATTTCTAATTTCTCCTCCGCCGTCAGCGCGTTCCACTCGTCGTCCGCGCAGAGCGCGCACAGCGCCGTCCCGTCGCACACCCCGAAAAGCTCTCCTCTCGGGACCCACTCCCCGCATCTGCGGCATTTGACGCCCAGCGCCTCCGTATCCGGCGGCTCCGTGTTTGCCCTAGCAGCCAGCCTGCCCCTCCCCCTTTCGAATATCAGCTTTCCCGCCCCTTCCCCGACCCAAACGGTTGACTTTTCTCCTCCGCTCCGTTATAATCGTCTCAAGGACGATCCCCGTCGCAAGCTCCCGCTGCCGGCCCGTCCCAAAACGGTTATGAAGTAAATGAAGTAGTCGCATTGCTTGGGCTTACTTCTGATTTTGCTTGATAATCAAGTATTATCAATTGTTTTTGCTTGATGTTGGCTTTATTATACTTGCTTTTACTTGCTTTGTCAAGTCCAAAATGAGCCAAATTGAAGTAATTGTAGGGGTGACCAAAAAATGTATGAAATCTTTGTGCAACTTTGCAACGAACGTAAAATCTCCCCCTATCAGGTCTCGAAGGACGCCGGGATAAATCAATCCGTCTTTTCCCGCTGGAAGGCCGGTACCAGCGTCCCCCGGGACAAGACCCTCCAAAAGGTCGCCGACTACTTCGGCGTCACCCTGGAATACTTAAAGGGTCAGACCCCCGACCCCTACCCCGCCGGCGAGCCCACGGCGGCGGAGCTGGGCGAGTATCTGGAGATGCTCCGTAGCCGCTCCGAGTGCCGTATGCTCTTCTCTCTGGCAAAGGATGCCTCCGCCGAGGACGTCCAGCGCGCCGTGGCCGTTATCGAGGCCCTCCGCCGTGTGGAGGGGCGTGACTAACGTGTGGACACCTCAATATTTTGTCAGGTATCTGGATTTTCCCGCCACCGTTGAGGGCGTCACCGTCCCCAACGACGACGGAACCTTCGACATCTATATAAGCCGTCACTTAAGCGACGACCGCCGGCGGGAGTGCCTGGAGCACGAGCTTCGCCACATAAACCTGGACCACTTCTACTCCTCCCGCCCCGTCCGCGACCTGGAGACCGAAGCCCGAGGCCTCCCCCCCCCCCCCGCCCTCGACATCCCCGACCCCTCCTCCATCCCCCACTTCCCCTCCCTCACCCACCTCCGCCGCCTCCTCCTCCACCTCGACGCATAATCTAACAATAGGAGCCAGAGCGGTTACACCTACGGCGCATATTAAAAACGGGAGGGTTTAGAACCCTCCCCTACGACTATATATAATAGAAGATTTCCCACTCACCCCATAGTGGCGGGTTCAAAACCCGCCCGTCCCCGCCGCGCGGTCCTACCCCCTTTTGGGAAAAGGGGTGGCGTAGGGGCCGATGCCCACATCGGCCCGACGCACCAATTTGACCTCCGGCCAAAATCGACGCTTTATACGATGGAGCGCTTTAACGGGGCATTGCAATATCGGAACACGGGCCGATGTAGGCATAATCAAGAGTACTTCCTACGGTCGTCGGCCCCTACGGAAGCGTTTTTTTCGGTCCCCCTCGATCGGGTTCCGCCCCTACAATGGGTTTTCGGATTTTCGCAAATCTAAAATCTTGTCCGTAGGGGAGGGTTCCAAACCCTCCCGCGTCCCCAGCCCCTCCCTCCGGGAGGGGTGGCCGCGCGAAGCGCCGGCCAGGGTGGGCCGAATCCCCTCCCCTCGCCCCACCCCCTACCCCCTCCCCCCTCCCAGAGGGAGGGGCATACAAAAAAGCGTCTGCTCCCGCAGACGCTTTTTTGGTGACCTGGCCGGGATTCGAACCCGGGACACCCTGCTTAAAAGGCAGGTGCTCTGCCGACTGAGCTACCA
>CANQUO010000198.1 GCA_947627085.1 uncultured Oscillospiraceae bacterium | reverse complement strand
GCCGAGTAGGTGTCGGAGCCGGAGGAGGTGACCACGCGGGTGGTGAAGGTGGAGTTGTTGCCGCCGCCGTGCTCCGCGTGCAGGAGAAGCGCTACGTCCAGGACTCTGGCCTCAAGCTGAGTGTAGGCCATATCCGGTCGCAGTAGCCGCAGGAAATTTTCCGCCGTGGAAAGCTCCGGGTCGGGCCGGTGTATGTACATGCTCCCCTCCCGCTCGTAGTGGTTGTAGGCGTGGTGGGCGTACACCGCCAGCATGGGCAGGACGCTTATGAGCTGTACGCACTGCCTAAGCACATTGGGAAGGCTCAGGTCCCCGGCCAGCGGGTCATAGGAGGCCAGCGTCAGGACGCTTTTTGTCATGGAGTTCATTATGTCCGCGCTGGGGGCCTTCATTATGACGTCCCGGGTGAAATTTGTGGGCATCATCCGCTTTTCCGCCAGCACGCGGATAAACTCATCAAGCTCCGCCCTGTCCGGAAGCTCACCGAACAGGAGAAGATACGCCGTCTCCTCAAAGGCGAAGCGGGAGCTTGCGCGTATAAGGTCCCGCACATCATAGCCCCGGTAGAGAAGCTCCCCGTCGCAGGGCGTTTTGACGCCGCCTGGATACTTGAACGCCGTAACCTCGGATATGTTCGTGAGACCCGTGAGCACGCCCCTGCCGTTCTCGTCCCTTAGACCCGTCTTGACGCCGAATTCCGCGTAGAGCTCCCGGCTTATGGTGTCATTTTCCTCGCACAGCGCCGCCTGTTTGTCAAAATACTGCTCATTCTCGTTAAAACCGTCCATTTGCGCTCCTTTCGTTGACTAATACCGTTCGTTGACTAATACCGTTCGTTGACTAATACCGTTCGTTGACTAATACCGTTAGCGATTTTTGTACAAAAACGCCGCAGCCCTTTTTCGATAAGCCGCGGCCTTATGTCTATTTACGGTCATTGCAGATATCGTTCATTCGATTAAGTATCCGTATGAGCTCCGCAGAATCCTCCGGGCCCAGCTTCTCCAGGGCTCCCGCCAGGGCCGAAAGCGTCTGCTCCCGCCGAAGCGACGTCTCCTCCCGGCCCGCGCCTGTAAGTATGACCAGGGTGTGGCGGCTGTCCGACGCGTCCTCACGCCTTACTACCCAGCCCTTCTCCTCCATATCCCGGAGCATGGCCGCGATGCGGGCGGTGCTGACGGACAGGTCGCGACTGAGCTCGCGGGGGTGCGCCTCGCCGTCGTGGCCCTGGAGGTAATAGAGCGCCAGGAGCTCCCCCTGGGTGAGCCTCGCCGTCTGCCGCCAGACGCCGCTTTTGAGCTGTTCGGCCCGGAGCCTCAGAAGCTCGGCGGCCATTTCCTTGTAGTCCATGGGTCACCCCACACAGCTAATAGTATTAGTTATTATACACCCATTCCCCCGCCCTGTCAAGAAGGCGGGCGGCAATTTATATTTTGTTCAAAAATCCCTTTACCCCTCGTCCGGCTGTTGCCCGTCGTGGGCGGGCCACTTACATTCGGTCAACGACATTCCGGTAAATACCGCCCTGAAGGACGACTCCTCCGGACTGCAGGCGTAAATACCAAAGTATATCTTCCCCGTGGCGGCGTGCATGTGGCAGACGCGCATCTGCGAAAAGCTCACCCCGTCCCGGGAGCACTCAAGGCGAAAATCCTGTTCCCTGCGGCTCAGGCGGTACCACATGGACTTAACGCCGGCATCTATCTCCTTCGTGGCCCAGTCGGACCAGCCGCCGTTCGTCACCACGCTGCCCAGGTGCCCGAAGCGCTCGTTTTCGTACTCGATGGAGGCCTTCAGCCAGTTTTCGCTGTCAAGGTACATGACCACCCCGCACTGGTCGAACCGGTGGGAGCTGTCAAACTCGGTCTTGACCGTGAAGGAGAAATATTGCTCCTCGGTCTCCGTCTGGAAAACCGGCGCGCTGTCGTTGCGGAAGTGATAATATGTCCTCTGCCAAAGGTCGGTGAATGGCTTTGTTATGACCTCCACCCTGTCCCCCGCCGTTTTGTACCCCGCCGGCTCCCGGGTCCACCGGAATTTGCTTATATCCATCATTTTCTACCCCTGTTTCATATATTACCCCGCGCTCAGAAGAGATAGAGCGCGGAATTTGGAAGGTCAAGAAGCGAAAGCTGTGGCGAAAGAATCTGATATCCTATAACGCCGTCCGCCTCCACGCGGCTTCGGATGTGGGAAATATCTGTGAATACCGTAGCGACGTCGCTATATTCATGTGTCCCGACGGTCATCTTCGGTATGACGCTGACCCCCGGTGCGTCGGGCATCGGCGATGAGTCTATCTTCTCGGAAAGCTCCCCCGCCACAAGGCAGGTGTTGGCCCCGGTGTCTAAAACGAATCTGTGCTCCTCACCGGAAACCGTCACATTTATCACCGGCAGTGCCTCCAATGACAGCGGTATTTTTTCCGCGCCGTCAGCGCTGATATCCGGTTCCACGGTGAGCCGGGAGCGCCCATAATCCATCAAAATCGGTAATCTTCCAAAGGCGTCCAACCCGATGGAGCCATAGACGCGCACTTCCGGTTCCACCGCCCTGAGGCCCGCCTCCACATAGCTCATATCCGTGAGTATCACCGGGATGGCGCGTACAGTCCTTTTCTCTATGACAAGCTTGTCAAGCCGCGCCTCCATTGCGCCGGTACCGGTCATGCCGGAATCATAAATGGCGATCTGGCGTTTATCGCCCTCAAGCTTTGGAAAATAATTTTTGTTGAGCACAGTCTGCATCGCCCCCGTGTCAAAGACAAACCAGCCCTCCGTGTCGTTGGCTCGGGCGTTTATCAACGCTATCCCGGCAACATTTTTAAATTCTATCGTCTCCATACGCGTACCTCCGCCTTATAAGGCATTTATCTCTTTATGAGCATACCCCACGCTTTGGCATGTGTCAATGGGGAAATTTTGCGGTTGAGTGGAAATTTGGGTGGACAATTTAATAGCTTAGTATTA
Organism: uncultured Oscillospiraceae bacterium; assembly: GCA_947627085.1. Lineage (GTDB taxonomy): Bacteria > Bacillota > Clostridia > Oscillospirales > Oscillospiraceae > RUG626. The sequence continues at coordinate 516 of CANQUO010000198.1, read as the reverse complement.
TCATATTAAAAAACCAAATGGAGGAATAAACATGCTTGACAGCGCTTTGTGGATAGGGACCGATCAGGAGATCACATGTCCCGAGTTTCAAAAAAGTATTAAGCTTGAGAGTAAGGTAAAAAGCGCCGCGCTCTCCGTCACCTGCGTTGGCGTGTACGAGGCGAAAATAAACGGCCGGCGCGTGGGGGATTTTATTCTGGCCCCCGGGTGTACCGTCTACGATAAGCGCCTCCAGGTCCAGACCTACGATGTGAAGGATTTACTGAAAGGCGAAAATACCCTTACTATAACCGTCGGCAACGGGTGGCACAAGAGCAGGCTTTCTGAAAAGCGCCCGTCCATAAATTCACGTCCCCGGGCCCTCATTGCGGAGCTCACCGTCACATATGAAAGCGGCAAAACCGTATGCGTGCCCACGGACGCCAGCTGGTCCGTCCGCCAATCTCAAGTCACCTCTAACGACATATATGACGGGGAGACCTTTGACGCCACCTTTGACCCCGGCCCTTTCCGGCC
>CANQUO010000197.1 GCA_947627085.1 uncultured Oscillospiraceae bacterium | reverse complement strand
CACCATGGAGGCCCTGGAGCTGGCTTCTGTGGAGGAGCTGACGGAGGTGACGGACATCGGGCCCATAACCGCGAAAAGCATACGGGACTGGCTGGACTCCGACCAGGCCATGCACCTCATCGGCCTTCTCCGGAAGGCCGGGGTGGACATGGCCTACCTTGAGGACACCTCCGACAGGCGTTTTGAGGGCAAGACCTTCGTCCTCACCGGGGCGCTGACGAAATACACCCGGGACGCGGCGGGGGAGTTAATCGAACGGCTGGGCGGCAGGACCTCATCCTCCGTCTCTAAAAAGACGGACTACGTCCTTGCCGGGGAGAACGCGGGCTCGAAGCTCACAAAGGCCCAGAGCCTTGGGATATCGGTCATAACCGAGGAGGAATTTGAGGCCATGATCGGTTGAGCATATAAACCTTTAGAGAAACACGGCTATTTTCGAGGTATACCAATGAATAAAAAAATATTTAAAGCAGTATTATCAGTAAGCATGGTTTTGGCGATCCTGTTCTCCGCCGTCCCGGCCTTCGCCGTCACAGGCGGCACCGGCGCGGAGCTTTACAAAAACACAATGGAGCTCATTGACGGCTTTTATTATACGAACGCCATATCGATGAACTCCTCCGGCAAGCGGGTGGAGACCTTCACCCTTGAGACCACGGCCACGGGCCCGGTGTACCCCATAGTCCTGGCCAAGGACAAGATACACGACACCATGGACATAAACGGTATGACCGCCTGGGCCGAGAGCCACGGCTACAACGTCCACGCCGCCATAAATGCGGATTTCTTCTATGAGACGTACAACTACCCCTTGGGCGGCGTTATACAGGACGGCCGTTACATATCAAGCATGAACAACGAAAATCTCCTGGCCTTCTCGGACCTCGGGGCTTTTTACAGCAGGACCCCCACCGTGACGCTGGAGCTTCACAACCTGGGCGGCGGGTACACCGCGGACCCCCAGACCGGTGCTTTTGTCTCAAACGCCGGTAAGGTGGTGACGCCACAGCATTTAAACAAGGTCCGCACTAATACCGGAGGACTTTTCCTCTACACCAGCGACTACCACGATGTCAGCACCTGCACCTCAAGGCCCGGCTGGGGCGTGCGCTTCAGAATCGTAAGCGGCGAGCTCACCGTCAGCGGGCGGATGGAGCTCGAAGTGGTGGAGGTCGTCCCCGACGGACTGGACTATGAGCTGGGGGAGGGCTACATGGTCCTGACAGCTCCGGCGGACAACCCGATCTACGCCGATTATTACAATAATTTCGCCGTAGGGGACAGAGTGGAGCTCACGACCACCTGCTCCGATGAGCGACTCACAGACGCCAAATGGGCCTGCGGCTGTGGAGATATACTGGCCGAAAACGGCTCCCTCACCGATAAAAGCGCGTGGGACAAGGCCATAACCGCCGTAAATCCCAGGACGGGCCTCGGCATAAAGCCCGACGGGTCCGTTATCGCCTACGTAGTTGACGGGCGGCGGGGGAACTACTCCAACGGAGCGCTGATGGAGGAGATGGCCACGGACCTTCTCGCCCGGGGATGCGTCGACGTTGTGAACCTTGACGGCGGCGGCTCATCTACGATGAGCGTCAGAATCCCGGGGAACAGCAGCTGCGCCGTCGTCAACTACCCCTCCGGCGGCAAGCCCAGAAAATGCGGCTCCTACATACTTTTCGTCTCCGACAGAGCGCCCGACGGCATGGCCCGCTCGCTCCACCTTGAGGAGGACGGCGCCTACGTTCTGGCAGGCTCCGCCCTGCCCGTGAACGTGACGGCCACCGACTACGCCGGTATGCCGGTGAGCTTCACCGACAGCTTCACCGCCGACTGCTCCCTCGGCAGTCTCGCCGAGGGCTTTTATACCGCGGGGCCCGTGGCGGGAGTTGACAGCGTGGAGCTCCGGTCGGCCTACGGCGTCTCTGGCCACGGGAGCATACACGTGATAGATACTCTTGATACCCTAACCGTTCTTGACGCCGAGACGGGGAAAACCCCGGCCTTGATGGAGCTTGAGCCGGGAGATACGATACAGCTCACCGTCTCCGGCACGCGCCTTTCCCGGAGCGTGGCGATGGACATGAGCTCGGTCGACTTCTCAGTCACCGAGGGCCTGGGCGAGATGACCGAGGACGGGTACTTCACCTTCACCGGACAGTCCGGCGCGAAGGGCGAGATAACCGTCCGCGCCGGGGGCCTCACCGTGACGGTGCCGGTGGGGTCAAAGCTCCGCTTTACCGACACCTCCGGACACTGGGCGGAGCAATATATAAACACGCTTTATGATAACAACGTGGTGACCGGCGTCGGCGATATGATGTACAGGCCCTCCGATACGATAAAACGCTGTGACTTCACCGTCATGCTCTGGCGCTCCCTTTCAAGTCCAGGTAAGCGCGAGGAGGGCGAGGCCGCGCCGGCGAGCCCCTTTGAGGACGTCGCCGAGGACCAGTATTTCTATGACGCCGTGGTCTGGGCCGCCAATATCGGCATCGTGAACGGGGTGGGCAACGGCCGCTTCGATCCAAAGGGAGAGCTCAGCCGCGAGCAGGCCTTCACCATGGTCTACCGGCTCCTTACAGTTCTCAGGAAGGAGCTTCCCGCGCCCGACCACGCCGCTCTAAGCGTATTTTCCGACGCCGGCAGTATAGACGGCTACGCCCTGGACGCCATGGCCTCCCTGACGGCCTGGGGGCTCATAACCGGCGACGGCGGCAATTGTTCACCTCTGCGCTATATGACCCGGGGTGAGATGGCCAAGGTCGTGGTGGAGTCGGTATACTGATTCGCAGGCAAAATTTTAAAGTCAAATATTGCCCGTGGTACTTGAAATATTCTAAAAAATGAGAGATAATGTATAGAGCGACGCAATTTATTAACTGAACGGAGGAAAGAACATGGCTGTACATGTAGTAAACGAGGCCCGCAGATGCTTACACTGCAAGAACCCCATGTGCCGCACGGGCTGTCCGATCAACACGAACATCCCCGAGATGATCGAGCTTTTCCGCACCGGCCACAAGAAAGAGGCCGGAGATATGCTCTTTGAGAATAACCCGCTCTCCGTTTTCTGCTCTCTTGTCTGCAACCACGAAAACCAGTGCGAGGGCCACTGCGTTTTGGGGCGCAAGGGCGCTCCGGTGCAGATATCCAGCATCGAGAACTACATATCCGACGCCTACCTTGACGACCCGGATTTGAAGCGCGAGCCCAGAGTGGGGCAGAGGGTGGCCATCATCGGCTCCGGCCCCGCCGGCCTCACCATCGCCGTGAAGCTCGCCCAGAAGGGCTATGATATCACCATATTTGAAAGCAAGTATAAAATAGGCGGCGTGCTCCGCTACGGCATCCCCGATTTCCGCCTTCCCAAGACGGTGATCGAGCGGTATAAAAAACAGCTCCTGCGCCTGGGCATAAAGATTCGCCCCAACGCCGCCATCGGCCTTGCCCTGACGGTTGACGACCTCCAGCGCGACGGGTACGAGGCCATA
>CANQUO010000196.1 GCA_947627085.1 uncultured Oscillospiraceae bacterium | reverse complement strand
CCCTCGCCGGCGCCCCCCGCTACTGCCCCCACTGCGGCGAGCGCCTCTTTGAAAAGCGCCGCGCCCCCGCGTGGCTCTATACATTTATAATAGTAGCGCTCCTTGCCGCCTTTGTGAGCGCCCTTTTTCTCCCCCGTCCCGCCCCGCCCCTCACGCCCCTTCAGCGCTTCACCCAGGCAAACCGCCAGGCCGTCGCCCCCGCCCTCGACGCCCTCCGGGGCGGGGACTACTCCGGCTCCGCCGTTTTTACCGCCGAGCTCCCCGACGGCTCCCTTGCCCCCATCCTCCGCCTCTGCTCTTTGCGGGTCGATTATAAAATATGTGACCGGACGCTGGCGGCCTCCCTCTCCCTCCGCGTCCTGGGCGCCCGGATTTTGACCGGCGCCGTCACCTATGATAACGGCCTTGTGGGTATCTGCCTTCCCGAGCTCGACGGGAACTATTACAAATTTTCCCTCTCCGCCCTGGCGGACCTCCCCACCCCCGACGAGATTTCCCAATATTTTGATTTAGCCTTATCTATGCTTACCGAGGAGGACATAGTTAGGTCAGCCGATGACGGGACCGAGACCCTGACCTGCCGCCCCGCCGCGTTAGCCGATTTTTACTTAACTTGGACCGTGACTGAGTTAAACGGGGAGCTTTCCGCCATCGAGGCAAAAATCCCCGATTTTTCAGGAAAAATCGAATTTTCTCAAAAATCCAAAGAAAATTCCGAAAAACCTTCCGAAAATGTCACAGAAAAATCCGACGGCGATTTCAGCGTTTTTTTAAACAGTGAAAAAGTGGCCGTAAACGGTGTGTTTACCACCCGAAAACCGCCCGAAAACCCGCCGGAAATACCCCAAAAGACCCCCGTTTTTGTGGAAGATTCCGAGGTTTTTGACCTTTTTGACCGCCTGCTTGGAGGTGTTCTTGATGTGCTCTGAGACTTTAGTTGAAGCAATTGACATAGAGAAAAAGTACGGCAAAACCCGGGTTTTGGGCCCGATTTCCCTGGAAATACACCCCGGAGAATTCATTGGCCTTCGCGGCCCCAACGGCGCCGGCAAGACCACCCTCATCTCGATTTTAGCCGGCATCCTCAAATTCGACTCCGGAACTTTAAACCGGTCAAAAGAGGCAAAATACGGCACAAGTTACCTTCCCCAAGAACTTTCTCTATATGAAACTTTAACCTGCGAACAAAATCTCCGCTTCTGGGGCCTCACCCACGGCCTCCCCCCCTCCGCCATCGCCTCCCGCACCCGATTTCTCTTAGAGCGCCAAGGGTTCTTTGACAAGCTAAAGTGCCCTGTGAGCGCCCTTTCCGGGGGTATAAAGCGCCGCCTCCACCTCGCCACCGCTCTCATGATAACCCCGAAATTGCTCCTCCTCGACGAGCCCACCGTCGGCGCGGACCCGGATTCTGCGAACCTAATTCTGGAATTGCTCCGTCACTTTCATGAGCGAAACACGGCTATAATCCTCATAGACCACAACTATTCGGAACTTTCCGCCGTGTGTGATAAAATTTTAACGCTCGACGCCGGACAGATCGTCCAGGAGGTCCGGCCATGAGCTTTTTGGCAAACATCTACAAGGACACAAAAATTTATTTCTCCAAAACCCGCCTCATTTCCGCCATTTTATCTCTTATTCTGCCACTTTTGCTCCTCCCTGCCCTGATTTTCGGCGTTGACGACCTCACGGAGCGCGATTTTCTGGCATCGTTCCCAATCGCCGTCCGCGACAACGACGATACCCCCATGTCCCACTCCCTCATCACCCAACTTTCCGGCATCGAACTTTTTTCCGAGGTCCGGATTTTGACCGACGAAACGGACGAGGAGGCCGTTGCGGCGGGCGCCGTGGCTGTCGCGACCATACCGGAGGACTTCTTTTACGATCTTTACAGCATGGAAGATTGCCCCGTAAATGTTACGGTAAACTCCGCTTTTCCCCTGGAATCCACGATTTTTACGTCGGTTTTCCGCTCCGTGATGAGCATAATAAATTCAAATCACGCCGCCGCCCTGGGGACTTATACCTTCGTCTACGGGGACCTGACGCCGGAGCTTACCCGTCAGATGAGGGCCGAGACCGGCGACAGGCTGGTGTATGACGCCCTGGGCAGGCTCCGGTTTTTCGGGGACGTGGCGGCGTCTCCCGACCTGGCCGCCGCCCTTATCCGGCGGCTCTCGGCCTGCGTGCTGGGGGTGATGGCGCTGTTTTTTGCCCTCATCACGGCAAAAATACTGCCCGAGGAGCGCCGGCTTGGGGTACTGCCCAGGCTCCGGGCCTCGGGCTTCGGCTCCGGGACGTTCATGCTCTCAAAGCTCCTGACCGCCGCCCTGCTGTCCCTTCCCACGGTGGCGGCGACGGCGGCGGTGCTGAAAATGAGCTTTATTTACGTGGCGGTCGTCTATTTTTTGCTTCTGACATGCGCGTTTTGCGGCATGGCGGCGCTGGCCGTGTGCGCCGGGTCCGCCGCCTCGGCCCAGAGATTTGGAAATGTGGCTGTGTTGTTGAGCATCGTCCTGGGCGGGGTGCTGTGGCCCGCCGGGATACTGCCCCGGGCTCTTGCGCCGCTGGCGGAGCTGACACTGCCGCGCTACGCCCTGCTGGCCCTGGAGGCCCGGGCCGGCGGGCTGGGATTTTTGGAGACAATGCGCCTCATGTGGCCGTTACTTCTCATTGCCGCCGTTCCGGTGGCGCTGGCGGCCGTATTCCGGGTGCTTTACCGGGGAAAAACGGCGAAATTGCCGGGAAAAATCCCGATTTATCCGGAATTTGAGGGCAAAGTCCGGCCAATGATATCCCGGGCGGCGGGACTTACGGGCATCCGCATACGTCAGGCCGCCGGGGGACCCATCGCGGCGGCTCTGACGCTGACAGCGGCCCTCGTGTGCGGACTGTGCGCCGGAGCGCTGAACGGTTCCTCCACCGGGGCCCTCCGCCTCATGGTCCGGGACCTGGACGGCACGGAGCTTTCCCGGGAGCTTACGGAGGAGCTCCGGGCCGACCCGGGGGTGGACCTTATCGAGATCGACGGCGACGGACGCCGGGAGCTTCTCACCGGGGAGAGGGAGGGGCTGATCGTGATCGGCGAGGGGTACGTCAGGTCCCTTACCTCCGACGCCCCGGCCCTGAGCTTCCTGGCCGCGTCCTCCTCCGTATCCGCCCAGGCTGCCCGGGAGCTGGTGGCCGGAAAGGCGGTGGCACAGCATCGGGCGCTGGAGGCGGAGAGGGACGCCGAAAAAATGCTGGGCCGGGAGCTCTCCGAGTCTGAAAAAGTAAAGCTCCGGGAGGAGATTTCCGAGGCCGCCAAGGGACTTCCGCCGCTTTACAGCATAACATACACCTCGGGGGCGGCCCCGGCCGACCCCTTTGCGCCACGGCCCATGGGCCTTGCGTGTCTTGTGGCCCTCTTCACCTTGCTCACCGCCGCGGCATATACCGCCGCCCCGGACGCCAAGAGCGCCCAGAGAAGGCTGAGGGCCCTGTCCGGGGGAGCGGAGCTGGGGTTTGCTTCGGACTTGGCGGCGCTGACCTTGCTGGGCTTCGCGGTGGCGGCGATGGTGCTTCTGCCCGCCGGGGAGGGTA
>CANQUO010000195.1 GCA_947627085.1 uncultured Oscillospiraceae bacterium | reverse complement strand
ACGAGATGCTCCGCGCCAACGGCAAGTCCTTCGAGGGCCAGACCGTGGTCATCTCCGGCTCCGGCAACGTGGCCATCTACGCCCTTCAGAAGGCCACACAGCTTGGCGCCAAGGTCGTCGCCCTGTCCGACTCCAACGGCTATATCTACGATAAGAACGGCGTGGACTTCGCAACCGTAAAGCAGCTCAAGGAAGTCCAGCGCAAGAGGATAAAGGAGTACGTCTCCATCCACCCCGAGGCCGAGTACCACGAGGGCTGCAGCGGCATCTGGACCATCCCCTGCGACATCGCCCTGCCCTGCGCCACCCAGAACGAGATAGACAAGCAGAGCGCCGAGACCCTGGCCAGAAACGGTTGCTACTGCGTCTCCGAGGGCGCCAACATGCCCTCCACCCCCGAGGCCATCGAGGTCTACTTCTTAAACTCCATGCTCTACGGTCCCGCCAAGGCCGCCAACGCCGGCGGCGTGGCCACCTCCGGCCTTGAGATGTGCCAGAACAGCGCCCGTCTGAGCTGGACCTTCGAGGAGGTGGACGGCAAGCTCCACGACATCATGAAGAACATCTTCGCCGCCTGCAACTCCGCCGCCAAGGAGTACGGCATGCCCGGCAACTACATGGCCGGCGCCAACATCGCGGGCTTCCTGAAGGTCGCCGAGGCCATGAAGGCCCAGGGGTGCGTATAACCTATTGAAAAAGGCCTGACGGCCTTTTTCAATAACAAGAAGCGTACGAAAAAATTCGCGAAAATGCCTGCGGGCATATTCGTGACTTTTTTCTGCTGTCACGCCGCGCGCGCCGCCTCGTCGTCGCAGATGCCGCTTTACCTCGCCCTCCCTGCGGTCGGGCTCAGGCGCTGGCATCGCTCCTCCTCTCCCCAGCGGGCAACGGCCCGCCGGGGGCCCCGCCGCACACTCCGCAAAACAAAAGGGATTTTTCGCAAGGCACATGTCCTTGCGAAAAATATTAATTTAGGGGTTTGTCAACTGGCTGATGATTCCCGGAGTTTCCTTCGGGAATCATTTATTTAAATTTTGCATAAACCTGTGGTTACGCTTTTTTCTTCTCTAAATCTTGCGGCGGGCCGGAGGGTTTGGAAAGAATTTACACAATATGTTGTTTTGCGTCTCCTGACTAATTTCGCATATTTTTGCCTGATAATTGCGATTTATGGAGAAAAACGTCGATTTTGATAATTTTTTGTATTGCAATTTCTTGGAAAATATGGTAGCTTATATATCACAAAATCAGGAACAGGAAGCGATTAACGTGGGAAAAGAGGTAAGGATTCTCATCGCCGGGGGCAATCCGGACCTGCGGCGGTTACTGGCGGCTCTCATCGACCGGGAGGCGGACCTGCGCGCCGTGGGGGTGACGGCATTGGGCGCCGAGGCTTTAGAGCTCGTCATGAGCCTTTCGCCGGACCTTATCATCACCGACGGGGATTTTTCCGACATGGGCAGGCGGGACTTTTTGGAGCGGCTGGCATTGATGGACGAGGACACCCGCCCCGCCGTCATAGCGCTGTCCCGGGGCCGTGGGGGCGTGAGATCGGAGGGCCTGACCGTTGCGGGCATTGACAAGCCCCGGGACCTTCGCTCCCTCGCCGACGAGATTCGCAGGACCGCCCATCTTCGCGCCTCCGGCAAGCCCGAGTGGGCCGTGGGAACAAACGGAGAGTACGGCCTCTACATCAGCGCCACACGAATCCTCCGTGAGCTTTGCGTGCCGACGCACTTGGCGGGCTATTTCTATCTCCGGGAGGCCGCCGTCATGACCGCCATGAACGTGAATCTCATCGGGGCCGTTACCAAGGAGCTCTACCCAGACGTGGCCAGGAAATTCGGCGTGGCTCCAAGCCAGGTGGAGCGGGCCATGCGCACCGTCATCGAATACGCCTGGTCCGCCGCCGACAGCGCCATGATTTGGAAATACTTCGGCCCCACCCAATCCCGCAAGCCCTCCAACAGCGAATTTATCTCCGTCATCTCCGACAAGCTCTACCTCCAGAAAAAATACGTCGAATCCATCGGCTAATCTTCTAACCCCCCAATTTAAATATTTTTTCCGACGGCATGTACGTCGGAAAAAATCCCTCTTGTTTTGCGGAGTGTGCGGCGGGGCCCCCGGCGGGCCGTTGCCCGCTGGGGAGAGGAGGAGCGATGCCAGCGCCTGAGCCCGACCACAGGGAGGGCGAGGTAAAGCGGCATCAGCGACGACGAGGCGGCACGCGCGGCGTGACAGCAGAAAAAAGCCGCGAATAGGCCCGCAGGCCTTTTCGCGACTTTTTTCGCACGTATCCCCTCGTGATTTAAAAGGCTCCGCCTTTTAAATCACTGCAGGGCGTCGTACCCTTCCTCTCCGGTGCGGACCTTGACCACGTTTTCAACGTCGAACACGAATATCTTGCCGTCGCCGATGTTGCCGGTGTAGAGGACCTTGCGAGTGGTGTTGATGACCTGGCTGACCGGGACCTTGGACACCACGATGTCCACCTGGACCTTGGGCAGGAGCTGAATTTCCACGGGGACGCCGCGGTAGTAGCGGCTCTGGCCCTTCTGGATGCCACAGCCCATGACGTTGGTGACCGTCATGCCGGTGACGCCTATCTCCTCCAGGGCGTTCTTCAGCGGCTCGAAGCGGTTCATGTTCATGATGATCTCCACCTTGCTTATCTTCTCGCCGGGCTTGGAGTCGGACTTGCGGCCGTAGACGGGCACAGCCGCCTCCACGGGGACATTGCCGTCGGCCTTTGCCACCGCGTCCACGGGGATGGTGGAGGCGCCCAGGGAGTAGACGGACAGGTTCTGGGGAGTCACGAAGTCGGCGTAAGCGGACACCAGGCCGTGCTCGGCGATATCCAGGCCCTCGATCTCCTCCTCGGGCTTTACGCGAAGGCCGTTGGTTTTCTCAATGACCTTGAAAACTATGAACATGGTGACGATGGTCCAGGCGAGAATGCACACCACGCCCAGGCACTGGACGCCCAGCTGGCGGAAGCCCCCGCCGTAGAAAAGGCCCTTGGTGCCGTACTTTTCATTGCAGGCGAAGAGGCCCACGGCGATGGTGCCCCAAAGTCCGTGGACACCGTGGACTGAGAAAGCGCCCACGGGGTCGTCGATCTTGACCTTCTGGTCGATGAAGTTGACGGACTCCACCACCAGCACGCCGGAAACCGCGCCGATGACGACGGAGCCGATGGCGTCAACGCTGGCGCAACCGGCGGTGATCGCCACGAGGCCCGCCAGGGAGGCGTTAAGGCACATACTGACGTCGGGCTTTCCGGTGCGGGCCCAGGTGTAGATCATGCACACCACGGTGGCCACCGAGGGGGCGATGGTGGTGGTGCCGAGAATCTGGGCCATCTCCTTCACGTCAGCGGCGGCGGCGGCGTTAAAGCCGTACCAAGCAAACCAGAGCATGAATACGCCCAGAGCCGCCAGGGTCATGGAGTGGCCGGGTATGGCGTTGACCTTGGTCTTGCCGTCCTTGTCCTTTGTGTACTTACCGATACGGGGTCCCACCAGGGCCGCGCCGATGAGGGCCGTCCAGCCGCCCACCATGTGGATAACGGCGGAGCCGGCA
>CANQUO010000194.1 GCA_947627085.1 uncultured Oscillospiraceae bacterium | reverse complement strand
GGCTCATGGACGGCCAGCTCCACGTGGGCGACCGCATCCGCATGATGGCCTCCGGCGCGGAGTACGACATAATCGAGTGCGGCCACCTCCTGCCCAAGAGCTACCGGCCCGAGGAGGGCCTTTACGCCGGTGAGGTGGGCTATATCACCGCCTCCATAAAAAACGTCCGGGACACCCAGGTGGGCGACACCGTGACGCTGGCCGGCTCCCCCGCCGCCGAGCCCCTCCCCGGTTACCGGCCGGCAAGGCAGATGGTCTACTGCGGCATCTACACCGAGGACGGCTCAAAATTCCCGGACCTCCGGGACGCTTTGGAAAAGCTCCAGCTCAACGACGCCTCTTTAAGCTTCGAGCCGGAGACCTCGGCGGCGTTGGGCTTCGGGTTCAGATGCGGCTTTCTCGGTATGCTCCACATGGAGATAATCCAGGAGAGATTGGAGCGGGAGTTCAACCTTGACCTCATCACCACTCTGCCCTCCGTCATATACGAGGTGACAAAGACCGACGGCGCCGTCGTCATGGTGGACAACCCCCACAACTACCCCGACCCTTCAACTATTCTTGAGACCCGGGAGCCCTACGTCGCGGCATCCATCATAACGCCCCCGGAGTTTGTGGGCAACATCATGCCCATGTGCCAGGAGCGGCGCGGGGAGTACAGGGATATGCAATATCTCGACACAAATCTTGCCGAGCTTCGCTACTACATGCCCCTGGGCGAGATAATCTACGACTTTTTCGACACCCTCAAGGCCCGTACCCGGGGCTACGCCTCGCTGGACTACGAGTTTGCCGAGTACCGCCCCTCGGACCTTGTGAAGGTGGACATGCTCTTAAACGGCGATCAGGTGGACGCCCTCTCCTTCATCGCCCACCGGGAGAAGGCGTACCCAAGGGCCAGGAAGCTGTGCGAAAAGCTCAAGGACAACATCCCCCGCCAGCTCTTCGAGGTCCCCGTCCAGGCGGCCATCGGCGGGAAGATCATCGCCCGGGAGACGGTGAAGGCCCTCCGCAAGGACGTGCTGGCCAAGTGCTACGGCGGCGACATCACCCGTAAAAAGAAGCTCTTGGAGAAGCAAAAAGAGGGCAAGAAGAAGATGCGCCAGCTTGGCACCGTCCAGATACCCACCGAGGCCTTTATGGCCGTGCTCAAGCTTGATGAATAACGAATAAAAGAAGCGGGCGATTCGACGGAGTCGTCCGCAAGCTTTATGGAGGCTCTTATGCGAAAGGTTTTAAGTCTCAACGGCGGTTGGAAATTCACAAGGACCTGGTCAAGGCTGCCCGACACCCTTCCGGAGGACTGGGGGGACGTGGACCTTCCACACACCTGGAACAATATAGACGGTCAGGACGGGCGCTGGGACGGGTATTACCGGGGCAGCTGTCTCTACGCCCGGACGTTCAAAACGCCGCGCCAGCCCACGGGCGGCGGGAGAGTGTATATCGAGGTCCTGGCCGCGGGCCAGCAGGCGGAGGTTTTTGTAAACGGCAAGCTCGCCACGACCCACGAGGGCGGCTACTCCGCCTTCCGTGCGGATATAACGGAGCTTTGCGCCGAGAGCGGCGATAACCTTCTTGTCATAAACTGCTCCAACGAGTATAAGGACAGCGTCTACCCCCAGACGGCGGACTTCACCTTCAACGGCGGGCTATACCGGGGCGTGAACCTCATATCCGTGCCGGAGACGCACTTCGACCTCGACTATCACGGCGGCCCGGGATTAAAGGTGACACCAAGGGCGGTGGAGGGCGGGGCGGTATTTGAGCTTGAGAGCTTCGTCAAAAACCCCTCGCCCGACTTCACGGTGCTTTACAGCGTCACGGACGGCGAGGGACGCGAGGTGGCCTACGGTACGCGGCCTGCGGACGGCGCGGCCCTTGAGCTTTTCGTCCCCGATGCTAAACTCTGGAGCCCGGCGGAGCCCAACCTCTACACGGTCGCCGCCGTCCTCCAGCGCCGGAACGAGGCCGTGGACGAGGTCGCGGTCCATACCGGTGTGCGCTCCTTCTCCTGCGACCCGGAAAAGGGCTTCATATTGAACGGCGTCCCCACTCCCCTCCGGGGCGTCTCCCGCCACCAGGACAGGCTCTACCTCGGCAACGCCCTTAAAAGGGAGGACCACCTGGAGGACGCAAGGCTCATAAAGGACATTGGCGCCAACGCCGTGAGGCTCGCCCACTACCAGCACAGCCAGGACTTTTACGACGCCTGCGACGCTCTGGGCTTAGTTGTCTGGGCGGAGATACCCTTCATCTCCGTATTTAACCCCGACCCGGCGGCCCATCAAAATTGCCTGAGCCAGCTTACGGAGCTCATAGTCCAGAATTACAACCACCCCTGCATCTGCTTCTGGGGCCTCTCCAACGAGATAACCATTGGCGGCGTGTCGGAGAGGATACCGGAAAATCTCCGTGCGCTCAACGCCCTCGCCAAGAGCCTTGACCCCACGCGCCTCACCACCGTGGCCCACCTTTCCAATGTGCCCCGGGACAGCGAAACGCACTCTATCCCCGACGTTATAGGCTATAACCACTACTTGGGCTGGTACGGCGGCAAAACGGAGGACAACGGCCCCTGGCTGGACGCTTTCCACAAGGCCCGCCCCGACCTCTGCCTGGGCCTTTCCGAGTACGGGTGCGAGGGGATAGTCACCTACCACGGCCCGGGCCCCAAATGCAAGGATTACAGCGAGGAATATCAGGCCCTCTACCACGAGCACATGGCCGACGTCATCGACGCCCGCCCCTGGCTGTGGTGCTCCTTTGTGTGGAACATGTTCGACTTCGGCGCGGCCAACCGCAATGAGGGCGGCGTCGCGGGGCGTAACAACAAGGGCCTTGTGACCATCGACAGGAAAACGAAAAAGGACGCCTACTACATATACAAGGCCCACTGGAGCCCGGAGCCCATGGTCCACATCTGCGGCAAGCGCTACGCCCAGCGGGCCGGCGAGACCACGGTCATAAAATTTTATACAAACGAGCCCGAGGCGCGGCTCTACATAAATAACGACCTCGTCTGGCAGACAAAGGCGGCGGAGGGCCAACGTGTCTTTGAACACACAGTGAAGCTGTGCCCCGGGCAAAACCGGGTCCACGTCCGCACGCCCCACGCCTCCGACTCCACGACGATAGAGCGTGTGGAGACGGAGCCCGGTATCTACTCCCTCCCCGACGCTAAAGAGCGGGCGAAGTTCACCGGCAACTGGTTTGAAAACTTCAAGGGCGAGGGCCTTTCCCGGGAGCTTGAATTTCCCGAGGGGCGCTACTCGGTCCGCGACACCTACGAGACCCTGTGCGCCGACCCCCACGCTTTCTCCGTCATAAATAAGTACATGAAGCTGGCCACCAACTTCTCCCTCACCCCCGGCGAGGGCAACTGGCATCAGATACACGACATGACCCCGGAGCAGCTCATTGACCGCCTGCCGGAGGGCTTTTTGCAGGTAGTCAACCGGGAGCTCATAAAAATAGCGAAAAAATAACCATAACCCATAAAAAATTCCCCTGTCTCCTCATTGATATGCTCCCCCTAAAGTAGACAGTGAAAAAGAAAAAACACTGTCGAGATAGGGGGAGCATACATATATGAAG
>CANQUO010000193.1 GCA_947627085.1 uncultured Oscillospiraceae bacterium | reverse complement strand
CGCAGCCTGCAGGAGCATGCGCGTGTCCGACAGGCTCGCCCGCTTGCGCACCACGGAGAAAAAGCCGGTGATGATGGTCATGGCCCCAAGGCCCCCCACCTGGATGAGCAGGAGTATGACCGCCTGGCCCACGCCGCTCCAGTGACCGGCGGTGTCCACCACCGCAAGGCCGGTGACGCAGGCGGCGGAGGTGGCGGTGAAGAGCGCGTCCACGAAGGGCGTCCAGCCGCCGTCCCTGGAGGACACTGGCAACGTCAGCGCCAGCGCGCCGAGAGCTATTACCGCCAAAAAGCTCAGGACCACGGCCCTCACTGGGGATATACGCTTCGCGCGGCGCTTCATTTCGTCACCTCCGGGAAAAGAAAAGATAGGAACAATTATATCCCATTTTATCCATAAGGTCAATAATTTTGATTGAAAAGGCGGGGCCTTTTCAGTAGGTTCGGAGATGCGCACCGATACCCGGGCTTTGCGCCTCAGGCCATCATTCTCCCCACAATCTCCCGGAGCTTTTCCGCGTGGGAGCGCTCGCGGGCGGAGAGGTCGTAGAGCGTCTCGCGCAGCTTGCCCTCCGAGACGGCCGCGGCCAGGGCGGCGTAGGCTTTCGCGTTCTCAAGCTCCCCGGCGTGGGCGTCCCTCAGCGCGCCCATGAGATACGGGGCGCTGGCCCGGGCCGTCCCGGGGACGCAGGTGTCGCCGGTCAGGAGGAAGTATTCCGTCTGGAGCCGCCTTCCCGTGTCGGCCTCGGCTCCCGCGAGCTCCGAAAGCTCCTTTGACAGCGCCGTGCCCTTCGTTTTCAGCGCCAGGAGCGCGTACATATCCCGGGCCCGCTCCACCCGGTCTATGAAGTCCCTCAGCGCCTTGGTCAGCCCCTCCGGGCCGGAGGGCGCTGACGTGTTTGCCACCCGGTCCCAGACCCGACCGATGGCGGCGGCGTCAATTTTATCACACATGTCCATTTTCTCACATCCTTAAATATTGCGGCTCCTGCCGCGGGACATTATATGACAGGTCGCCCCCCTCCGTCACAGCCGGAGCGCAAAAAAGCTGCCCGCCTGCCCAGTGGGCAGGCGGCGTCAGGCCTTTGAAAATTTATTTCACGTTCTCGTCGATATACGCCAGCACCTTCTCGCGCAGGATGGCGTACTTGGTGTAGGGCAGGCCGTAGGCCTCCACCACGGGCTCGTAGCCGTGCTGGGTGATGTCCTCGTCCGTGGCGGCGAGGCCCTCCCGCTCGGCCAGGGCCTGGAAAATGAGGAACCACTTGGCCTGGACCTCCGACTGGGCGGCGGCGTACTCGTCGGCCGTTTTCGCGCCGTAGAAATATTGGGCCAGAGAGTCCGCGTCGATGCCGTACTGGGCGGCCTCCATGTCCATCATGGTCCGAAGCTGTCCCGTGACGCTCTCCACCACCGAGGCCGGCACGTCGTCGCACTTGGCGGCGTTGAGGAAAATGTTGATACCCGCCTCACCGGCCAGATCCTCCACCG
Organism: uncultured Oscillospiraceae bacterium; assembly: GCA_947627085.1. Lineage (GTDB taxonomy): Bacteria > Bacillota > Clostridia > Oscillospirales > Oscillospiraceae > RUG626. The sequence continues at coordinate 2,132 of CANQUO010000193.1, read as the reverse complement.
CCACGGAGGACCCGGCCACGTAATTTGCCAGCTCGTCGCGGCTTGAATATCCGATGGCCTTGGCAAGCTCCTCGGTGATGTCCCAGATGTAGTTTACGGTTATGTTGAAAACCGCATCCTTCCCCGCAAGGTCCTCCTTGCCGTAGTTGTCCGGGAAGGTGACCTCGATATCGAAATTCTCCCCGGGCTTGTGGCCAATTATCTGCTGGAGGAAGTCGTCAATGTAGCTGGTGACGCCGATTATCACGTCCGTACCGTTGCCCTGGGTGCTGCCGCCGTCGAACTCCACGCCGTCAACGCTGCCCACGTAGTCGATGTTCACAAAGTCCCGGTCCTCCACGGCCCGGTCGGTGAGCTTTTTAAATTCCGGCACCTTGAGCTCTGACGTCTCGGGGAGCGTCACGTAGTCAAGGGCCCTCACGCCCTCAAAAAATCCGTTGTCGTCAAGACCCTTGGAGAAGGTCTTGTAATCCACGGCGGCGCCGGAGGCCGAGGGCTCGGTGGTATCGGAGCCGCCGGTGCTGTCGGAGGGGTCCGTATCCTTACCGCCGGAGCAGGCGCAGAGGATAAGCGCCATGGCGGCGGATAAAATCAGACATATAAGCTTTTTCATAGACGTACCTCGCGTATAAAAATAATAAAAAGATTATACAAAATCCGGGCCCCTCAAATGTGAACAAATTGTAAATCCGCTTTCGCGGTGCTTTTCTTCTTTTTTTATTTGAAAAAGTATGCTATAATAAGCTGATATCGGTCCGGAACGACCCGGAACCGGCCATCCGGCATCAACGAACGTAACGAAAGGTAATTTGAAATGGGACTCATCACAAAGATGTTCGGCACGCGCTCCGAGCGCGAGATAAAAAAGCTCATGCCCACGGTTCAGAAGATCGAGGCGCTGGAGGAGCCCATGCGAGCCCTCTCCGACGCCCAGCTCCGGGCAAAGACAGACGAATTCAGGACCCGCTTTAACTCCGGGGAGACCCTGGAGGACCTCCTGCCCGAGGCCTTCGCCGTCTGCCGGGAGGCCTCCTCCAGAGTCCTGGGTATGCGCCACTTTAAGGTACAGCTCATCGGCGGCATCGTCCTCCACCAGGGCAGGATAGCCGAGATGAAAACCGGCGAGGGCAAGACGCTGGTGGCCACGTTGCCCGCGTATCTCAACGCAATAGCGGGGCGGGGCGTGCACATCGTCACCGTCAACGATTATCTTGCCCGCCGCGACTCGGAGTGGATGGGCAAGGTCTACCGTTTTCTCGGCCTGAAGGTGGGCCTTATCGTCCACGGCCTCACGAACGCCCAGAGGAGAGCGGCCTACGAGGCGGACATAACCTACTGCACCAACAACGAACTGGGCTTTGACTACCTTCGGGACAACATGGCCATATATAAGCAGAACATGGTCCAGCGGGGCCACGCCTTCGCCATCGTGGACGAGGTGGACTCCATCCTCATCGACGAGGCCCGGACGCCCCTTATAATCTCGGGCCGGGGCGACGAATCCACGGACCTCTACCGTCAGGCGGACGAGTTCGTCAGCCGTCTGCGCAAGAAGGTCTTTGCCACCACCGACGAAAAGCAGGAGCTCTCGGACATCGACGCGGACTACATCGTGGACGAGAAGGCCCGGACCGCCACCCTCACCGAGCGGGGCGTGGCCAAGGCGGAGGAGCACTTCGGGCTGGAAAATTACTCCGACATCGAAAACGCCACCCTCTCCCACCACATAAATCAGGCCCTGAAGGCCCACGGCATAATGAAGCGCGACGTGGACTACGTGGTCCGGGAGGGCGAGATAATCATAGTCGACGAGTTCACGGGCCGCCTCATGTTCGGGCGGCGCTACTCCGAGGGTCTCCATCAGGCCATCGAGGCCAAAGAGCACGTGGATGTGCAGAGCGAGAACAAGACTTTAGCCACCATCACCTTCCAGAATTTCTTCCGGCTCTACGACAAGCTCTCGGGCATGACGGGCACGGCCCTCACCGAGGAGGAGGAGTTCGGGGCCATCTATAACCTGGACATCGTGGAGATCCCCACCAACAAGCCCCTCGCGCGTCAGGACGACCCGGACGTGGTGTACAAAAACGACGCCGGGAAGAACCGGGCCATCATCCGCCAGATCGTGGAGT
>CANQUO010000192.1 GCA_947627085.1 uncultured Oscillospiraceae bacterium | reverse complement strand
CTTCATATATGTATGCTCCCCCTATCTCGACAGTGTTTTTTCTTTTTCACTGTCTACTTTAGGGGGAGCATATCACAATGCCGGTGGGGTTTTGTTTCAGAATTTCAGCACCAGCGCCCAGTCGGAGCCGCCGGTGTGTTTTTCGGGGGTGGTGAAGGGGAGGTCGGGGGCGGCGGGGAGGTCGCCCATGTAGCTTAAGATGCCCGTGGCGGGGTCCATCCAGCGGGCCTCCACGGTCTTGCCGGCAAGATCGGCAAGATCGAGCGCGAAGTCAGCGCCCTTGTAGTCGTAGCAGATAATGTATCCCGGGCCCTCAAAAACGCTTATCCTGTCGTGGCGCTCCCGCTGGCCGCCCACAAGGCGGCTGTCGTTGGGGTGCCCGTTTATGAAGTCCACGGACTCCATAAGGTCCTTCAAAAATCTCATCTGGCCGCCGGCCTCGTGGTGGATGGCCTCGTGCCAGTCGTGCTTCACGCAGTAGCCGCCGTACTCCCGGCCGGTCTCGTAAAACTGGATGATGGAGTTGTGGCCGTAGGTATGGCCCATCGCTCCCTCCAGCACGGACCACCAGGCGTAGCGTCGGACCTCCGGGGCCTGCCACAACGGCTGGGTTGGGTCGTGAAGGCCCTGGACTATCTGCTCGTATGAGGGCTCCCCGTCCACCGTGGGCTTGGTGTCCACCTCATGGTCGTGGTCCACATAGCGCCAGTTGTCCTCGCCGTAGCTGACCTCGGCCTTCATGGCGTCGTCCCAGGCCGACAGCTTCACCTGGTCATAACGGCGGTGTCCGGACTGGAACATGTGGAAGTCCAGCCAGTCCTCCCCCGCAAACCAGAGAGACGAGGAGGTCCTGCCGAAGGGGTGATAGCCGATGAGGCAGTCCGGGAAGAGCTCCCGGGTCCTGCGGCCCATGGCCTTGAATATCTCCGGCGCGTCGCTCCCCCGGACGTCGCCGCCCATTATCCATATGAGGTTCGGCCTTCCGGCAAAGCGTTTGCCCAGGAAGTCCACGTACCTCAGGGCGTTTTCCATGTCGATTATGCCGTCGCGTATGTAGGAGCCCCAGCACGGCAAAAGCGCCACGTAAAGCCCCAGCTCCTCGGCCCGGTCGATTATTTTGTCGCACTTGGCCCAGTAGTCAGGGTCCGAGAGCTCCCCCACGTTCTGGTCCACGCCGTCGGCCCGGAAGGCCAGCACGGCCTGAATGACGTTGAAGCCCTTCTCGCTCCTGTTTTTAAGGTAAAGGGCGGCGTCCTCGACGCCGAGCCGGTGGAAAAGCGGCCACGCCGTGTCAGCCAGCCAGAAAAACGGCCTGTCTCCGCACTCAAGGTACCTTCCGTTCTCGCTCACATGTAATTTCCCGTACTCCCAGGGTTTTTTGTCCATGATATATCTCCTTACAAATCATTGCGAAGCCCCGGAGCCATATCGGCTCCGGGACCCGGTTTTTACTCGCCAAAAACGGCGATGTAATCCTTCTTGAACTTCTCGATCCCCGCGTCCGTCAGGGGGTGGTAGAGCATCTGCTCGATGACGGAGTAGGGAATGGTGGCAATGTGGGCCCCGGCCAGGGCGCACTGGGTCACGTGGATGGGGTTGCGGATGGATGCGCAGATTATCTCGGTGTCGAGGCCGTAGTTATCGAAGATGGTGACGATGTCCTCGATAAGGGCCACGCCCTCGGTGGAGATGTCGTCGAGACGGCCAAGGAAGGGGCTCACATATGTAGCGCCGGCACGGGCGGCCAGCAGAGCCTGATTCGCGGTGAAAACAAGGGTGACGTTTGTCTTGATGCCCTCACTGTGCAGGACCTTCACGGCCTTGAGGCCCTCAGCAGTCATGGGAATCTTCACCACCATATTGGGGTGGATGGCGGCGATCTCGCGCCCTTCCTTTATCATGCCCTCGGCGTCCGTGGTGGTGGCCTTCACTTCACCCGAGATAGGCCCGTCAACGATGGCCGTTATCTCCTTTATGACCTCCACAAAATCCCGGCCCTCCTTGGCGATAAGGCTGGGATTAGTGGTCACGCCGCAGATGACCCCCAGGTCGTTGGCCTTTTTGATGTCCTCAACGTGGGCGGTGTCGATGAAAAGCTTCATTTTATATTCCTCCTCAAATAAATAAAAGTAAATATGTGATTTTCCTTTTTTTGCGGGGCTGGGTTGTCAGCTAAATAAATTTGCTTAAATCCGAATTACAGCTTCTTTTCAAACACATATTGCTGGGGCGTCATGCCCATGGCCTTATACATGGCGATGGCCCCCTTGTTGAAGTCCCATATGTACAGATCCAAGCGAACCGCTCCCTGCTCCTTTGCCCAGGTCTCCACCTCGGCAAAGAGCTTTGCCGCGATCCCCCTGCGGCGATAGGCGGGTAAAACAAATATATCATCCAGACAAACGGTCCTCAGGCCCTTGACCATACCGCTTTCCTCCCAAAGCGTCGCCCTGACAATGCCTACGAGCCGCTCATCATCAAAGGCGCCCAGTTGCAACACTGTGGGGTTGGCCAAATTCTCCAGAAAAGCCTCCCTGGGATAGGATTCCTCCTTTTCACGGTGTACAAAAAAGTCCGGCCGCGCCTGGGCATGGAGCTCATCCTCAGCCGCGTATTGTTCAAGGACTTGTTCATAATCGGATTCTGTCAGTTTTCTAATTTCCATATATTTGGGCTCCTTTTCGTCAAATCCCGATAAGCCTGCCAGGTGATTTACCCCTGATATTCATACCGGGTCTTACAGCTCCTTCGCCACCTTCGCTATATTCTCCGCCGAGAGGCCGAATTGCTTGAGGAGCGGCACTGCCGGTCCTGAATGGCCGAACTCGTCGTTGACGCCGACCCGCTTCACTTTACAGGGTATGCCGCTCTCGGCCACGGCGGCGCAGACGGCCTCGCCAAGGCCGCCGATTATGCTGTGCTCCTCGGCCGTGACTATTTTGCCGCACTCCCGCGCCGCCTTCAGCACAAGCTGGGCGTCAAGGGGCTTTATGGTGCACATGTTGATGACCCGGGCGCTTATGCCGCCGGCTTTGAGCTGTTCCGCCGACTGAATAGCCTCGTAGACCATGAGGCCCGTGGCTATGATTGCCACGTCGTCGCCCTCCGTAAGCGTCTCGCCCTTGCCTATCTCAAACTTCATGCCCTCGTCATGGAATACGGGTATGGCCAATCTTCCGAACCTGAGGTACACCGGGCCCACGTACTCGTAGGCCGCTTTCACCGCCGCTCTGGCCTCTGCCGCGTCGGAGGGGCACAGCACCACCATGCCGGGTATGGAGCGCATGAGGGCGAAGTCCTCACAGCACTGGTGGCTGGCCCCGTCCTCGCCCACGGATATCCCCCCGTGGGTGGCGCCGATCTTCACATTCATGTGGGGGTAGCCGATGGAGTTTCTCACCTGCTCGAAGGCCCGCCCCGCGGCGAACATGGCAAAGGAGCTGGCGAAGGGCACGAGCCCCATGGTGGACGCCCCCGCCGCCACGGCCATCATGTTCCCCTCGGCGATGCCGCACTCAAAGTGCCGCTCCGGGAATTTTTTTCTGAAAACTCCCGTTTTCGTGGCGGCGGCCAGGTCCGCCTCGAATACCACCAGGTCCTCGTGCTCCGCGCCAAGCTCCGCAAGCGCCGCGCCGTAGGCGTCCCGGGT
>CANQUO010000191.1 GCA_947627085.1 uncultured Oscillospiraceae bacterium | reverse complement strand
GTTCTCGAGCTCTCCGAGCTCGTACATGCCCTTGAGGAGGAGTTCGGCGTTTCCGCCGCCGCCATGGCCGCTCCCGCTGCCGGCGCCGCCGCTGCCGCCCCCGCCGTTGAGGAAAAGACCGAGTTTGACGTCGTCCTGGCCGGTTTTGACGCCGCGTCCAAGATCAAGGTCATCAAGGCCGTCCGTGAGATCACCAACCAGGGCCTGGCCGAGGCCAAGGCCACTGTCGAGGGCGCTCCCAAGACCATCAAGGAAGCCGTCTCCAAGGACGAGGCCGAGGAGCTCAAGAAGAAGCTGGAGGAAGCCGGCGGCAAGGTCGAGCTCAAGTAAGCTCATCAAGAGCAGAAAAATATATCACCGTCCATCGTATAGATGGGCGGTGGTTTTTTTATAAACTTACGGTACTCATAGGGGATGATGTCAGGAGCCTTTTTAAAATCTCGGCGTCGGCGGGGCAGAAGTTGAAGTTTGGAATCTCGGAGGGGGCGATCCAGCGGAGGGCGGCGTGCTCCAAAAGCCTGGGCTCGCCACTCGCTATTTTGGCGTTATAGAGCGTGAGCTCCACGGTGATGTCCGGGTATACGTGGGTAAGGCGCATGTACACGTCCTCCGGCTCCACGGTGATGTCAAGCTCCTCCCGGCACTCGCGGATAAGGGCCGCCTCTCCCGTCTCCCCGGGCTCCACCTTCCCGCCCACAAATTCCCACAGAAGGCCCCTGGCCTTGTGAGCGGGGCGCTGGCAGATGAGAAATTTTCCGTCCCGCCAAATAAGTGCCGCGGAGACTTTTACCGGCGCTTTATCTTCCATTTTATGACCTCCGAAAATGACGTCAGGGCGTGTTGACACGCCCTGAAAATTTTTATTTTTCAATGATGTCCTCGCAGACCCGGAATATATTCCCGGCGCCGACGGTTAGGACCACGTCGCCGGGCTTGACCTCGGCGATAAGGCGCTTTTCAAGCTCCTCGAAGGTGGGGCAGAACTCCGCGCCGGGCACGTGGGCGGCCAGGTCCGCGGAGGATATGCCGATGGTGTTTTTCTCCCGGGCGGCGTAAATTTCCGCCAGAAAGACCTTGTCGGCCCGGGAGAGCTCCCTGGCGAAGTCGTCAAAAAGGGCCTTGGTCCTGGAGTAGGTGTGGGGCTGGAAGGCCAGCACCACCCGCCCGTTTGTTATGGAGTGGACCGCGTCCAAAAGGGCGTGGAGCTCCCCGGGGTGGTGGGCGTAGTCGTCAAAGACACGGGCGCCGTTCAGGGTGCCCTTGTACTCAAATCTCCGCCCCGCGCCGCGAAATGCCGCCAGGCCCCTTGTGACCGCCTCGCCGGGGATGCCAAGCTCGATGGCCGCCGCCGTGGCGGCGAGGGCGTTTTTCACGTTGTGAAGGCCGGGGATGTTCAGCGTTATGTGGCAGTAGGTTTTCATCTTGTAGATAACGTCAAAGTCGCTGACGCCGTTTTTGCTGACGAGATTTTTTGCCCGTATGTCGGCCCGTGGCGAGAAGCCGAAGGTCACTACCCGGCGCCTTATGCCGTCCAGGGCGTCCATGGTGTTCTCGTCGTCCACGTTGGCGATGACGCAACCGGTGTAGCTGGGCACGAGCTCCGCGAAGGCCCGGAAGGACTTTTTCACGTCCTCCAGGTCCTTGAAGAAATCAAGGTGGTCCGCCTCAATGTCAAGTATCACGGCGACGGTGGGGGAGAAGCTGAGGAAGGAGTTATAATATTCGCAGGACTCCAAAACTATGGTGTCCCCACGGCCCACCCGGTAGCCGGAGTGGAGCAGGGCCAGCGTGCCGCCGATCATGACGGTGGGGTCCATATCGGCGGCCATCAGGATGTGGGTGCACATGGAGGTGGTGGTGGTCTTGCCGTGAGTGCCGGAGATGCAGAGGGCGTTTTTGTAGTGGCGCATTATGACGCCCCAGGCCTCGGCCCGCTCAAATACGGGTATGCCGTTGTCCCTGGCGTACTCCACCTCGGGGTTGTCGTCGTGGGCCGCCGCCGTGCGTATGACGAAGGCCGCGCCAAGCACGTTCTCGCTCCGGTGGCCGATGTTGACGGGTATGCCGGCGCGGCGGAGCTCCAGGACGGTCTCGCTCTCGTTGATGTCCGAGCCCGTCACGGGTATGCCCCGGTCGTGGAGGACCTTCGCAAGCGGCGACATGGAGACACCGCCGATACCGATAAGGTGGCAGTGCTTTTTTTCGTTTATCAGGTTTTCAAGCTCGGATATCCTGTCCATAAAAACTCCGAAATATAATCATATTGAAATTTTCAAGCCAAGTTATTATAATACTTTCATTGGAATATTACAACTGCTTTTTGTCGGTTTTTTATAATAAATCGGCGATTAAATATTGCCGATTTAACAACGGATTTAAAGGCCGTTTTTCCCGCCGGAGCAATAATTTGGAGGAGGCGACATATATGCCGGTATTCCCGGGGCACGTTTTGACGGTGCTTGATACACTTCGCGCTGCCGGACACAGGGCATACGCCGTGGGCGGGTGCGTGAGGGATACGCTCCTGGGCCGGGGGCCCCACGACTGGGACGTGGCCACGGACGCCGGGGATGGGGAGATCGTGGCGCTCTTTGAGCATACCGTGCCCACCGGGGCGAGATACGGCACCGTCACGGTCCTGCTTCCCGGGGGAGCGGTGGAGGTCACCACCTTTCGCCGGGACGGGGAATATTTAGACGGGCGCAAGCCGGAGACCGTGGAGTTTGTGGACGACATCCGGGAGGACCTGGCCCGCCGGGACCTCACCGTGAACGCCATGGCCATGGACGGGAGGGGAGACATCATCGACCCCTTCGGCGGGAGGGAGGACATTAAAAGAAAGCTGCTTCGGACGGTGGGGGACCCGGAGAGAAGATTTTCCGAGGACGCGCTGAGGATGCTGAGACTCCTGCGCTTTCACGCCCAGCTGGGCTTTGAGTGCGACGGGGCGGCCCTGAATGCCGTGAGGCGTCTGGCGCCGCTGGCCGCGCGGCTCTCCGCCGAGAGGGTGAGGGAGGAGCTTTGTAAGACGCTCCTCTCCCCAAGGCCGGCGTCGGCGGTCCTGATGATAGAATATGGGCTTCTCGCGGGATTTATGTCCGAAAATGGCAAAAATATTCCGGCCGCGCGGTTATCGGAGGCGCCGGGGGAGCTGAGAATGGCGGTTTTCGCGCTGATGGTCCGAAATACCGGCGCTGTGCCGAGCGCCGAGGGGCTTTTGCGGGCCCTTCGCTGTACGGCCCGGGAGTGCAGGCTGGCCGGGGCGGCGGAGAGGGCGGCGGAAGGGCTTGCGAAAATGCCGGTGAGGCTGGCGCTGGCGGAGTTTGACGCCGAGGCGGTGCTGACCGCGGCGGCGGCGGGGGGCTTTTACGGAGAGGCGAGGGCGGAGCTTGAGGCCGGGAGCTTCACTAAAGTCGCGGGCCTTGCCGTCACGGGGGAGGACCTGAAAAAACTGGGCTTCGAGGGGAGAAAAATAAGAGAAATTCTTCGCTTTTTATCGCTTTCCGTCACGTCGGGGGAGACAAAAAACGAAAAACCGGCGCTTTTGGAGCGAATAAAAGCCCATTATCGGGACAATAAGCAATAAATGGGCCGCAGCATCGTTTCGCTACGGCCCATTTATCAGGTTTTCTTATCAGAGTATTTTTTCAATTGTGAGCTCCGCTATCC
>CANQUO010000190.1 GCA_947627085.1 uncultured Oscillospiraceae bacterium | reverse complement strand
GATCTTCTTTAAAAAGTAGACATTTGAAAAATGTCTGCTTTTTATAGCGCGAAGCGCGTAGAAGATCATATGAGACGCCTTTTTGGCGGCTTTGCCGCCAAAAAGAGCGACGCGTTAAGCGGCGCTTCTCCAATAAAAAGTCTACTTTTTATTGGAGAATAGTATCAGATCACGGTGAGCGGGGGGCCGGAGAGGTGGAGGACGGTGTCGGCGAGGGCGAGGCTCTCGGCGTCGTGGGCGGAGTAGAGGATGGGGAGGTTTTCGGCGCGAAGGGCGGTCATTATCCTTTTCGCCGTCTCCGAATCCACGCCGGTGAAGGGCTCGTCGAGAACGAGGAGCCTCTTATTTTCGACGAAGGCCATGGCCCGGGCAAGGGCGACTCTCCGTCGCATACCGCCGGACAGGGCCTCGATTTTTGTGTTTGCCTCCCCGGAAAGGCCCACGGCGTCGAGGTATTTGGTTATATCCGCGCCGCGCTTCAAAACGGCTTTGAGCTGGATAGAGGCCGAAAAGCCGGGGAGGAGCCTGTCCTCCTGAAAAAGTACGGCGGTGTCCGGCAAACCGGGGGAGGTCACGGTACCGCTTTTTGGCGTCTCAAGGCCGGCGATGAGCCGGAGCAAGGTGGTCTTTCCGCAACCGGAGGGGCCGGAGAGGGCGACGACGCCGGTATCCGGGAGGGAGAGGGAAAAATTATCAAGTATCGCCTTGTCCCCGTAGGAAAAGCACACGTTTTCAAGCTTCATTTTACTTTCCCTCCTCCGCCCAGGGCCCGGCGGATAAGGCCCTCGATTACAAGCGACAGGGCCACCACGACGATGGTCCAGGCGAAGAGGGAGGGCACCTCAAGGTAGAGCTTTGAGTAGTATATCCGCGTCCCGATGGCCCGGCGGGGGTAGGCCAGCACCTCGGCGGCCACGCCGGACTTCCAGGCAAGGCCCACGGAGCTTAGGACGGCGCTCCGCAGATAGGGCAGGGCGGCGGGGAGGTGGATATACCGAAGGCGGCGGGCAAGGCCCATTTCGTAGCTTTTTGCCATCTCCATGAGCTCCGGCGGGGGACTCATAAGACCGGCGGAGGTATTTTCCCACACCACGGGCAGGACCATGAGGGCGGAGATGACCACCGGCACCGCGGAGGAGCCCACCCAGAGCAGCACGAGGATTATGAAGCTTGCCACCGGCGTCGCCCGCGCCACGCGTATGGCGGGGGAGAGGACGGCGGAGGCGGCGGGGGAGACGAAGGTCGCTATGGCCAGCGCCGCGCCCGCCAAAACGCCGATGAGCGTCCCGGCGACGATACGCAACAGCGTTATCGCCGTGGTCTGCCAGAAAAGGGCGGTGGGCAGGAGCTCCGCCAGGGTTTTCGCCACGGTAAGGGGCCGGGGCAGAAAGAGCTCCTGGTCAACAAGATGGGCGGCAAACCACCATAGCCCCAGCCAGAAAGCGGCTGGGGCGATAATTTTCAACAATATTTTTGCCCCGCGCTTAAGGGGCAGGCCCCTTGCGCCGGAGGGCGAAGGGGCGTTTTTTCCCCTCCTCACGGCTGGGCCCAGTAGAAGGCCCCGTCGGGCAGCTTGCCGCCGATGGAGGCGGGGTTGGCGTCAAAGAGCACCTGGTAGTAGGGCTCCAGGACGGCCTTTATCTCGGCGCCGGCCACAAAGGTGAGGTTGCAGTCGGGAATGGCCTTTTTGGCGATGGCGGCCTTGGGGACTATGCCGTAGGTCTCGCACAGGGCGGAGGCGTGGTCCGGGTCGGCCTTCACGGCGTTTATGGATTTTTCATACTCCTGAAGGAAACGCTCCACTGCCTCGGGGTTTTTCTCGGCGAACTCGGCCCTCACGGCCACACAGCCCATGGTGAGCTGGCCGCCGGTCTTGAGGGCGTCCCACTCGGCTGTCATGTCCAGGGCGGAGCGGACATCCTTATTCTGGATGAGCACCGCCGTGGCGGCGGGGACGGGGAGCATTGCAAGGTCGATCTCCCCGGCGGCCATCTTCGTCTGGATGACGGAGGCGTCGTCAAATATGACGTTCACGTCGGCGTTCTCCACCTCGTTTGCGGAGGTGCTGACGGTGAGGCCGTTTTTGGTGAGAATGTGGGTGAGCACGTATTCGGGGTTGGCGCCCTGGCCGGCGGAGTAGATGGTCTTGCCCTTGAGATCGGCGACCGAATGGACTGTGTCGCCCTTTTCGAGGACGTAGAGCACGCCCAGAGTGTTTATCGCTATGACCTTCACCTGGCCCTCGGTCTTGTTGTAGAGGGCGGAGGCCACGTTGGTGGCCACGGCGGCGATGTCGTAGTCGCCGTTTATGAGCCCGGCCTGAATCTGGCTGTTGTCGGCGACAGCCGAGATGACGTACCTGTCCAAGGTTTCGCCGGCGTCGGCCCTCTCCCAGAGGTCCACGGCTCCAACGCCCGTGGGGCCGGTGAGAACGGCGAATTTAACGTCCACAGGCTCCGGCGCGGGTTCCGTGGGGGCTGAGGTCTCGGTGGGCTCGGGGGGCGCGGAGGTGTCGGGGGGATTTGTGGCCCCGCTGGTGTCGGAGGGCTCGGTGGTGTTGCCGCCGTTCCCGGCGCAGGCGGCCAGGGACAGGACAAGGGAGAGTGTCAGAAGCAAAATGAGCAGTTTTTTCATGGTTTTTCCTTTCTTTAACGGAGCATGTATTTTTAAATATGGTAAATACCCGTGAAAATCGGTTTATTCCGGAAATTTCAGGTATTTTTTTATTTTAAAAGCTCCGGCTTTAACAGTTTGACGGTCTTGCCGTTGTGGTCTATTATCCCCGCGTCACGGAGCTTTGAAAGCTCCCGGTATAGGCTGGCCCTGCCGATGCCCAGGCGCGAGGCCAGCTCCGTCATGGACCGGACGGTCAAAAGGCCGTCGGGCCCGGCGTTTTGCAGGATGTAGGAGGAGAGCTTGTCGCCCCCCGAGCCGCCGGACAACGCGTCCACCTTGGCCGAGAGGAAGCGGATGCGCTGGGCAAGGTAGCTTATGTAGTTTGCCCGGACGCGCCTGTCCGCGTCAAGAAGCGCCCCCACGGCGGACTGGGAGAGAAACAGTATGGAGCATTTTTCCCTGACCGTCAGGGTGGAGACGTAGCGCTCCTCGTCGGTGAAAAGCGCCGCCGCGCCGAACAGGTCCCCGGCGCGAAGCTCGCTCACCGTGAGTGGCCCCTTGGTGACCGTGACGGCCCCGGACAGGATAATGCCAAGCTCACGCCGGAAATTATCCGGGGAATATACGATCTCGCCCTTTGAAAAGGAGAGGACGGAGGTCTCGACTGTGTCCAAAAGCTTCTCCACGCACCCTGGCTCAAGGCCACGAAAGAGGAAGGTGCGGGAGAGCAACGAAAGCGTGTCGCTGTCCATGGATATTTCACCTTCAATCGTCTTAAATGTCTCATTTGAGACATTTTGCGTAATTATACCACGGTAAATGGCTGTTGTCAACAGGGGAAGATAGTGGATTTTGTGGAATACATTTTGTATTTAAATATTAAGCCCTGGTTGGTATAATACTAATACCCATTTAAAAGGAGACACCGAGCGGCGAGAATTTTTTGCGTCAGGCAAGGAAGGCGCCGCAGGGAATACCCATTGGTATTTCCAAGGCGGCTGACGAAACCGGGGTCCCCGGCGGGCATAGCCCGCTGGGGAGAGGAGGAGCGATGCCTGCG
>CANQUO010000189.1 GCA_947627085.1 uncultured Oscillospiraceae bacterium | reverse complement strand
CCCGCCTTTGAGGCGGCCAGGGCCGTGTCCTTGGCGTATTTTTTGGGGAGCGTCAGCACCGCCACGTCCACCCGATGGGAGGCGAGGTACGCCGGGAGCTCCGCGGCGTCCAAAACCGGTGTGTCCCTGAGGGCAGTCCCCACAAGGGCGGGGTCGGTGTCAAAGGCGGCGGTGAGCTCAAAGCCGCACTCCGCGAAATTGAAGTTTGTAATGAGTGCCCGGCCCAGGTTGCCGGCGCCGATGACCACCGCCGTCAGCGTCCGCTCCAGCCCCAGCACCGAGGAGATGCCCGCCCTGAGGTCGCCCACCCGGTAGCCGTAGCCCTGCTGGCCGAAGCCGCCGAAGCAGTTGAAATCCTGGCGGATCTGGGAGGCCGTCAGCCCCATCCGCTCCCCCAGGTCCCCGGAGGAGGTGCGTTCCACCCCCTGGCGCTCCATGAGGGTGAGCCGCCGCAGATACCGGGGAAGCCGCCGTATGACGTTGGCCGAGATCCTGTATTTCATGGTAATTCACCCCGTTTTCAACGTGAATGGCCCTCAGAAAAAGAATGACCAGATAAAATACCATCATAATTGTAACATAATCTTCCGTGAATTACAACATGGACATATTGACAAAAAGGGGACATTGGGTATAAAATTATCTTTAGCTAACTATATTGAATATTCGAGGCGAATTTAAAATGGCAAACAGAACTGTTTACGCGGACAACGCCGCCACCACCGCCGTCTCCAGGACAGCCGTGGAGGCGATGCTGCCCTATTTCACGGAAAACTACGGCAACCCCTCCAGCCTCTACAGCGTGGGCCGCAGCGCCCACAGGGGACTGGACGAGGCCAGGGCCAAGGTTGCGAAAGCCATCGGCGCGGAGCCCGTGGAGATCTACTTCACCGGCTGCGGCACCGAGTCCGACAACTGGGCCCTGAAGGGCATTGCCGAGGCCAAGGCCGCGAAAGGCAAGCACATCATCACAAGCTCCATCGAGCACCACGCCATCACCCACACCCTGGACTGGCTCAAAAAGAAGGGCTATGAGGTCACGTACCTCAAGGCCGACAAGCTGGGCGGCATCGACCTTGAGGAGCTCAAGGCCGCCATCCGGCCCGACACCATCCTCATCTCCGTGATGATGGCCAACAACGAGATCGGCACCATCTTACCCGTGGCGGAGATCGGCCGCATCGCCCACGAGCACGGCGTCCTCTTCCACACCGACGCCGTCCAGGCCGCCGGCCACATCCCCATCGACGTGAAGGCCATGAACATCGACATGCTCAGCATCTCCGGCCACAAGTTCCACGGCCCCAAGGGCGTGGGCGCCATGTATATCCGAAAGGGCGTCCGTGTGCCCCAGCTCCTCCACGGCGGCGGACAGGAGCGCAACCAGCGCTCCGGCACCGAGAACGTGCCCGAGATCGTGGGCATGGCCGCGGCGCTGGAGGAGGCCGTCGCGAACCTGCCCGAGACCATGCCGAGAGTGTCAAAAATGCGCGACCGGCTCATCGAGGCCTTCAAGACCATACCCTACTCCCGCCTCACCGGCGACCCGGTGAACAGGCTCCCCGGCATAGCGTCCTTCGTCTTTGAGTGCGTGGAGGGCGAGTCGCTTGTCCTGAGCCTGGATAGGGAGGGCATCTGCGCCTCCTCCGGCTCGGCCTGCTCCTCCGTGAGTCTCGACCCCAGCCACGTACTGCTGGCCATCGGCCTTCCCCACGAGGTGGCCCACGGCTCACTGCGCCTTTCCATCACCGACACCACCACGGACGAGGATATAGATTATATCATCGAAAAGCTCCCGCCCATCATAGAGCGGCTCCGGAGCATGTCGCCCCTCTGGGAGGACCGGCTCAATGGAAAATTTTAACGAGCTCCAAAGGGAGATACTGCGCCTCAAAAAGGAGAAAAACGCCCTGGTGCTGGCCCACTACTATGTGCCGCTGGAGGTGCAGGACGTATCCGACGCGGTGTGCGACTCCTTCGCAATGGCCCAGAAGGCCGCGAAGGCGGAAAACGACATCATCGTCATCTGCGGTGTGCGCTTCATGGGCGAGAGCGCGAAAATCCTCTCCCCCGAAAAGACGGTCCTTCTCCCGTCCATGGACGCGGGCTGTCCCATGGCCGACATGGTCACCCCCGAGGACGTTTTGCGTCTGCGGCGCGAGCACCCCGAGGCCGCCGTCATGTGCTACGTCAACTCCTCCGCCGCCGTGAAGGCCGTCTCGGACGTGTGCTGTACAAGCTCCTCGGCGCTGAGGATAGCCAAAAATCTGGACCGCGAGGAGATAATCTTCGTCCCCGACATACATCTGGGGAGCTTCGTGGCCCGGAACGTGCCGGAGAAAAAATTCTGGCTGCACCCGGGGTTCTGCCCCACCCACCACAAGATAACCGAGGCCGACGTGCTGGCGGCCAAAAGGGCCCACCCGGACGCCGTGTTCGCCGTCCACCCGGAGTGCGGCGAGGACGTGGTGAAGCACGGGGACCTGGTGGGCTCCACCGCCGAGATACTTGCTTTTGCCCGGAGCACCGGCAAAAGCGAGATACTCATCGGCACCGAGAGCGAGATCGTGGAGCGGCTCAGACGCGAGCTTCCGGAGAAAAAAATCTACGGCGTGGGGAGCTCCTTCGTGTGCCCCAACATGAAAAAGGTGACCCTCCGGGCACTCTATGAGTGTCTGAGGGACGAAAAATACAAGGTCGAGCTAAACGAGGCGGAGCTTACGGCCGCCAGAGAGAGCCTTGACCGGATGGTAAATTCATAAGGAGGTCTTAAAATGTATTCCGATAAGGTAATGGACCACTTCTCCAATCCCCGCAACGTGGGTGAGCTGCCCGACGCCAACGCCATCGGCCAGGTGGGCAACCCGGTATGCGGCGATATAATGAAGATCTACATGAAGATCGAAAACGGCATCATTGAGAAGGTCAGCTTCAAGACCTTCGGTTGCGGCGCCGCCATCGCCACAAGCTCCATGGCCACCGAGCTTGTGAAGGGCAAGAGCGTGGAGGAGGCGCTGAAGCTCACCAACAAGGCCGTGGCCGAGGCCCTTGACGGCCTGCCCCCCCAGAAGCTCCACTGCTCGGTGCTGGCCGAGGAGGGCATCCGGGCGTGCCTTTCCGACTACTATAAGCGCAACGGCCTCGAACCCCCTCCGGAGCTTCAGGACGTGGACTGCACCGGCCACTGCGAGACGTGCGCCAAGAACGGAACAGAACATTAAAAATTTTCCGTCGGAAGGGCGGAAATGGAATCTGATTGGCCGTCCCATATCGGGACGGCCAATTACGTTATCTGTCCTCCTGCATTGTATCCGGCTGGGGCTTGTAGCGCTCGTCGCCGCTTTCGATGTAGAGGATGAAGTCGGCGATCTGGGTGTCCGTCCACCCTTTGGCGCGGAGCCCGATGATCAGTCTGGAGCTTTCCTGCATGTTCATTTTTACGCCCCCCTTTCGTATTTTTATTTTATCATAATTAAATTGAATTGACAAGAGGGTTTTGGGCTTTCCTTTTCTCCCGATTCCCTTTTGTGTTCCCGGAGTATCTGACCTACGGCTGGGGTGAATATTTATCCAACGGTGTGTATAAAAAATTTCCCCATCAGCATAGTTGCCGATGGGGAAATGACTAATAGATAGTTCAAATAAAGTTACCTCTGCCCGATTGAAGTGAAACATTTTATTTTGTCAATTTGCGGTT
>CANQUO010000188.1 GCA_947627085.1 uncultured Oscillospiraceae bacterium | reverse complement strand
CGTGTACGAGCTCGGAGAGCTCGAGAACGGTAAGAGCCTGACCTCTTCGATCAGGGCAGCGATTTTTTCAGCAGCCATTTTTAAATTTCCTCCTGTAAGTATTTTCAGTTTAAAATTCGTCGTAAGTCCGGGACTTATACTAATACGCATTTAAAATAAGACACCGAGCGGCGAGGATTTTTCGTGTCAGGCAAGGAAGACGCCGCAGGGAATACCCATTGGTATTTCCAAGGCGGCTGACGCCGCATGGCGCGAAAAAGACCGTCGCGAATGGCTTGTTTTAATTGTGTATTAGTATTATTCCGCGGGAGCCGCCTCGGGCTCGGCGGGTGCGCCGTTTTTCTCGGCGATGGCCTTCAGCACGCAGGCAAGGCTTGAAATGGGAGCCAGCATGGTGCCGAGGACCTGGGCGCGCAGGATGGGCAGCGGGGGAATCTTGGCAAGCGCCTTGATCTCGTCGACGGAAATGACCTTTCCGTCCATGAAGCCGCCCTTGATCTCGAAGCAGTTCTGAAGCTTCTCGGCGTACTCGGACACCACTCTGGCGGGGGCCAGGGGATCGTCGTGGGAGATGGCCAGGGACGTGGTGCCGTGGAGCAACGGGTCAAGCTCGCCGAAGCCGGCGTCGTCAATGGCAAAACGCACGAGAGTGTTCTTCACGACGGAGTACTCAACGTTCTCCTCGCGCATCTTGCGGCGGAGAGCGGTGTCGTCAGCCACGGTGATACCGGAATAATCCACCAGAACACCGGCGGCGGCTCCCTTGAGCTTCTCCTTGAGCGCGGCGACCACCGCCTGCTTCTCACTCAGGACCTTTGCATTGGGCATGTTTGTTTTCACCTCCGTGGAATTGATGGCGTCCATAGAAAATGCCCCGACGCGCAAAGCATCAGGGCATGGTAGAGCAAATGTCGATTTGCCGCCCTCGGCAGGATTTACACACAAGGCCACCTGCTGTCTTTGGAACGCTGGGATATAATATCACAGCTTTTCGGCAAAGTCAAGGGATTTTTATGATTTTTTAAAAGGTTACGGCGCGTAGGCGTATTTTGTGCCCGTGGCCTCCGGGACGTCCTCGGACCACTGGTGGTCGGTGGCGCGCATGTACTCGCTTGTGACGTTGAAATAGTAGCGCGCGTACATAAGCCGCGTCAGGCCGTCCGGGACCCAGCCGGTGAACACCGGGTCGTTCCAGGTCACGTCCACGCAGTACCACTCGCCGTCCAGCTCCACCTCGTTCCAGGCGTGCTCCTCCTGCCAGTCCCGGGCAAAGCCGTGGACGGTCAGGCACTTTATCCCCACCATATCCATAAGGAGCTGGAAGGACGCAGCGTATCCAAGGCAGATGCCGTAGCCTCGCACCAGCGCCCCGTAGGGGTTGCCGCAGTCCGGCTCATACACGAGCCCCGGCTTTTCCTGAAGGGCGTATGGGTCGTACTCGATGCTGAAAACAAGGTAGTCGTTTATGGCAAGCTCCTTGTCGTAGTCGCTCATATCCGGTCCGACGACCTCGTCAAGTATCTCAAGGCACCGCCGGTAGACGGCCAGATTTTTCGGGGCGAGCCCCGAGGCGTCCCCGCTTTTGAAGGCCGCCAGCACCGCGTCGTGGTCGTATACGTCCTCCGCCGGAGGCTCTTTTTCGCTACCCTCGGGCTTAGTGGGAGCCGAAGGGTCCGCATGCTCCGTTGGGTCCGTGAAATTCGACGGCTCGGACGGTCCAGACGGCTCAGTCGAAGCCGACGGTTCGGATATCTCCGGCGGCTCGGACGGTTCAGATGCCTCGGACGGGTCGGATACCTCGGACGGGCCGGCCGGCTCTGTGGGCCCCGGGACGCTTCCGGTGAGGGTCGAGAGGTCCGGGGGCTCCGGGGCGTCCTTGTCAAAGCAGGCCGAAAAGGCCTCCCGGGCCGCCTCCGGGTCACGGCATATGAACATGGCGGCGAATTTACCGCCGGAGAGGGCCACGCCGGTCTCCGCCAGGGCCGATTCCTCCGGGGCGTAGCCGAAGAAGGCGTCTGCGCGGCTCTCCATGTAGCTTCTCAGGGGCTCCACGGCGCTTTCGGCCTCGTCGCCGGTGTCGAAGGCAAAGACGGCCACCTCGCTTGATAATGGCCCCAGGGGACTGCATATGACGCCGCCGGTGACATCTTCGGAGAGGCCGCCCAAATATATCATGGAGTAGGCCTCAAACTCCGGGTCGCCGTATTTTACGGCGTAGAGCTCCGGAAGGTCCTTTTGGCTTACGATTATTGCGGCGGCGAGCTGGTCGGAGGTGTAACCGGTCTCCTCCCGCTTTTCCCCATCGCCCACCCGGGCACAGCCGGCGAGGAGGGAGAGGGCGAGGATAAATATGATAAGCTTCTTCATTTTGCCTCAAACGGGAAGGTGTAGTCAAGCTTAAGCTTATCCCGCACCTCCAAAAGCTCCCTTTGGACCGAGGGCTCCACCGACACGCCCCTGTCCCGGCGCTCCAGCCACGCAAGGTGCTCCTTCTCCCCGGCGGTGTAGATGCGCTCCACGCCGGGGGCCTTCGCGCTGGCACGGAGATCACGGCATATGTCCCCGGCGGTCTTTTTGAATAGCTCCGCGCCCATGAAAGCCTCCGGGTCCATGACGAAGAAGAAGTGGCCCAGATGGTAGGGCTTCTTGTTCCCCTTTTCGTCAAAGCCGGAGAGCATACGCATATAGGGCCCGCCGGAGAGGGCGGCGGAGAGTATCTCCACCACCATGGAGTAGCCGTAACCCTTGTACCCGGCGAAGGGCGTCAGGGCGGCCTTGTCCTCCAAAAGGGCCTTCAAGATTGCCTCGGAGTCCGTGAGATATTCCCCATCCCGGCCGATGACGGCCCCCACGGGGGTGGGCTTGCCCTCCCGGGCCCAGACCTCGATGTTCCCCCGCTGGACGGTGGAGGTGGCGCAGTCAAGGATAAAGGGGAAATCCTCGTCGGTGGGCATGGCGATGGTCAGGGCGTTGGTGCCCAGCATGTTGTCCACCCCTCCCGTGGGGGCCACGGCGGGGCGGGCGTTGGTGCCGCATATGGCGATGAGCCCCTCCCCCGCCGCCATCCCTGCCCAGTAGCCGGCGATGCCGTAGTGGGTGGAATTTTTCACGGCCGCGCCGGCCATACCCATTTTTTTGCCCTTTTCGATACATATCTCCATGGCCCTGTGGCTTGCCACCATGCCAAGGCCGTCGTGGGCGTCCAGCACGGCGGTGGTGGGAGTCTCCTTTATGACCTCCACCGGCGTCAGGGGCAGGAGGGTACCGTCCTCGAACCTGTCAAGATAAATGGGTTTGAGCCTGTTGCACCCGTGGCTGGCGATGCCCCGGCGGTCGCTCTCCAATATGACATCGGCGCAAATCTCGGCATCACGCTCCGGCGTGCCGTAGGCCATAAAGGCGTCCCGTATGAAATTCTCCATAAGCGTCCAGGGGACGTAGCATAAGTTGTCCATGTGGTAGACCTCGTGTAAGTGATATAGAGAGAGTACTACATTTGGAGGGGGAATGTATGAACATTGTGTCAATTTTTTCGCTTCTGAGCCGCCGGGCTCTTTATCGGAGGGCGTCCGAACGGACGGGGGATTCTACTTTCCTCTCTTTTGTTGGCACAAAGGGGGTGTAGGGGCCGACGACCGCAGGAAGTACTCTTGAGTATGCCCACATCGGCCCGACGCACCGATTTGACACACGACCG
>CANQUO010000187.1 GCA_947627085.1 uncultured Oscillospiraceae bacterium | reverse complement strand
GGCGGCTCCTCCACCTGCCTCA
Organism: uncultured Oscillospiraceae bacterium; assembly: GCA_947627085.1. Lineage (GTDB taxonomy): Bacteria > Bacillota > Clostridia > Oscillospirales > Oscillospiraceae > RUG626. The sequence continues at coordinate 3,713 of CANQUO010000187.1, read as the reverse complement.
TGGTGGCCACCGGCGGGGCCATCGTCAGCTACATCCCCATCGGCATCGTGGCCTCAAAAATTGGTCGGAAAAAGACCATAATGGGCGGGATAATCCTGCTGACAGCCTGCTTTCTGGCGGGATTTTTCCTCACCACCCACTATAAATCCATAAATCTGATAATGTTCATAACCTTCGCCCTGGTGGGCCTTGCCTGGGCGGCCATAAACGTAAACTCCCTGCCTATGGTGGTGGAGATGTGCCGTGGCTCAGACGTGGGCAAATTCACCGGCTATTACTACACCGCCTCCATGCTGGCCCAGGTGGTCACACCGGTGCTGGCCGGGACGCTCATGAAGCGGATAAACTATCGGGTCCTCTTCCCCTACGCCGCCATGTTCGCGGCGCTCAGCTTCGTCACCATGCTCTTTGTCCGCCACGGGGACGTGAAGGCGGAGGCCAAGCGGGGCCTCGATGCCTACGAGGACATGGACGACTGATTTAAGCTTTAAGCGGATTGGATTTTACCCGTTTCGACCTGATTTTGACCTATTTTGAAAGGAAAGCAAAATGAAATTCCTCACTAAGACCGCCATAGCCGCCACCGCCGCCGCGGGGCTCTACGCCGCCGCCCTGTCCCCACGCCGGGGCCACCCCGGGTGGGAGGAGCTCAAAAAATGGCGCTACGCCCACCGTGGTTTACATAACATCTCCGAAGGCCGCCCTGAAAACTCCCTCTCCGCATTCCACGCCGCCGTGGAGCGCGGCTTCGGCGCGGAGCTGGATGTCCACCTCATACGGGACGGCTCTCTGGCTGTGGTCCACGACTCCGACCTTTCCCGGGTCACCGGAAAATATGCCATCGTGGAGGAGCTGACCGCGCCGGAGCTTAAAAGCTACCCCTTACTTGGCTCCGGCGAGACCATACCCCTCTTTGAGGAGGTGCTGGATATCTTTCGGGGCAAAGCGCCCCTCATTGTGGAGCTCAAGACCCGGGATAAAAACCACGAAGCTCTCACCCACGCCGTCATGGAGCGGCTCAGCGACTATGAGGGGTTATATTGCGTTGAGTCCTTCGACCCCAACGTGCTCATGTGCCTGAAGTCCGGTTACCCGGACGTCATCCGCGGACAGCTCAGCGAGAACTTCCTGCGCTCGGACCCGAAAAGCTTAAGTACCGCCACCAAGGTCCTCATGACGAACCTGCTCTCCACCTTCCTCACAAAGCCGGACTTCATCGCCTACAACTGCCTGGACAGGCAGGTATTCAGCCTCAGGGCCATGAAGCGCCTCTACGGCGTCCACGAGGTCAGCTGGACGATCCGGGACCCGGAGCTCTTAAAGGCCCTGGAGGCCGAGGGCGTCACGCCCATATTTGAGGGCTTTGTCCCGGAGTGAGGCCCCGGCGGTAGATTTCCGACAAAAACCGCACATACTGTCCATTTAAAACCTACATTCCGGAAACATATTGCATATTGTGAAAGTCCAAATTATGGATTATAATTAACATGTAATGATATTAGTTTATGGGAGGTGTACTTCATGTCGAAATACGCCATAATTTCCGACGGCTCCTGCGATCTTCCCGAGGAGCTGGCCCGCGACAAGGATATACGCATCGTCCCCTTCTATGTGACCATGGACGACAAGACATTCATCAAGGAAAACGTGGATATCTCAAAGTCCGATTTCTACAAGTGGATGGTGGAGCACCAGGGGAGCTTCCCAAAGAGCTCCATGCCCCCCACCTCGGACTTTTTTGAGGAGTTTGAAAAGGCGGCGAAAAACGGCGAGGATATAATCTGCCTCACCATCACCCGCAAGTTCTCCTCCTGCTACGACGTTGCGATGGCGGCCAGGGACCTTATCCTGGAAGAATACCCCGAGCGCAAGGTCGCGGTCATCGACTCCACCGTGGACACGGTCCTCCAGGCCATAGTCACATTGGAGCTTGTGAAGCTCCGCGACGCGGGCGTGGATTTTGAGACATCGGTAAAGCGCATATCCGACATCCTCCCCTCCGGGCGCATATTCTTCACCGTTGGCAACCTCGACTATCTGCGGGCCGGAGGCCGCATCGGCAAGCTGGCCGGCGTCGCCGGGGCGCTTTTGGGCATCAGGCCCCTCATAACCCTGAAGGAGGGGGAGATATTCCCCTCTGGCATCACCCGCTCCAGGAAAAAATCCATGGAGATGGTGGGCAAGCTGGCCGCGAAATACGTGACCGAGACCTTCTCCTCCACCGGCGATTACGTGGCCTCCATCGGCTACGGCTACGACTACGACGAGGGGCTTGTCTTTCGCGACGTCATAGCCCGTCACTTGGCCGAGGTGGGCCACTCCCCCGACATGCCCATCTATCACATCGGCGCCGCCATCTCCGTCCACACCGGCCCCTACCCCCTGGGTTTCAGCGTGGTGAGGAAGGCGAAGGTCGATTAAAGCTTAGATGCGAACGCAAAAAAGAGCGCCGGTGGCGCTCTTTTTTGGTGGAGGATAAGGGCGGATATTCGTACCCTCCCCTTACACCCTCCTCAGAGAGGAGGGGCGGAAGGCGCGGGCAAGGATTGGGGGGGAGCTTCCCACCTCATTCGGCCCTACGGGGCCACCTTCCCCGCCCCGCGGGGAAGGCTGGGGGCGGCGCCTGCGGGCGGGACGGGGGACGAAGGAGCGGGCGGGTCTGGGACCCGCCCCTACGGGTTGAACGGGAGATTTTTCATAAATCGGCGTAGGGGAGGGTTCTAAACCCTCCCCTATCCAATAAGCGCCGTCAGGCGCAACCTTTTGCGTGGGGCGGGCCGATGTAGGCATTGGCCCCTACGGGAGCGTTTTTTGCGGTTGTCTGCAAGGGTTGGGGACAGCAAATTATATTTTATTTTATATTTATGTTTACATCGGTCTCGTTTGTGTGCTAAAAGATGATTATCAAACCAAGGAGGCGGAAAAAATGGCAAAGTCCAAGGTATATTTTACGAAAAAGCTCTCCCCCGAGACCGTCGTACAGATGTATGAGCGGTTGGGCGTCACGCTCCCCGGTAAGGTGGCCGTGAAGGTCCACTCCGGCGAGGAGGGGAACCAGAATTATCTCCACCCGGAGTTTATGCGCCCCATGGTGGAGCATGTTAAGGGCACTGTCGTTGAGTGCAACACCGCCTACGACGGCGAGCGCAACAGCTCGGATAAGCACATAAAGCTTTTAAAGTCCCACGGCTGGAGCGAATATTTTGACGTGGACCTTTTAGACGAGACCGGCCCCGACGCGGCGCTTGTCATTCCGGACGGCAAGGTCCTCAAGGTTAATCTTGTCGGCAAGAATCTCTTCAATTACGACTCCCTTCTCGTCCTCTCCCACTTCAAGGGCCACCCCATGGGCGGCTATGGCGGGGCGTTAAAGCAGCTGTCCATCGGGTGCGCCTCTTCCGTCGGCAAGTGCCTCATACACTCCGGCGGCAAGTGCGTGGATCAAAATACGCTCTGGGACAACTGCGCCGCGCAGGACACCTTCTGCGAGGCCATGGCCGACGCGGCAATGTCGGTGCATGAGCACTTCAAGGGCAAGGTCGCCTACGTCTCCATGGTCTGCAACCTCTCCGTGGACTGCGACTGCTGCGCCGTGGCCGAGGACCCCTGCATGGCCGATATCGGCACCCTCTCGTCCTTAGACCCCGTGGCCCTGGATAAAGCCTGCTTAGATCTCGTCTACGCCGCCAAGTCCGACCCCGGCCAGAAGCACT
>CANQUO010000186.1 GCA_947627085.1 uncultured Oscillospiraceae bacterium | reverse complement strand
AGCTCCTGCTCCACGCGGCTCGTGACTATCTCCGGCGGGTTTTCCCCGTAGAGCTCGTGCATCCGCCCGTACACCAGGTCTTTAAGCTGCTGCTCGGAATTTTCTATCTTCGGCGGGAATAGCTTCCCGGCGGGAGGCAATGGCCGGACCACGTCGCACATATCCGCTATCTTCCGGGGATTTGTTATGACCACCTCTTTTGCCCGCTCGGGCCCTAAGTAGTCAAATTCCCGAAGCATCTCGTCGGTCGTGCGAAAATATATGGGCAGGGGCTTGTCCCCGTCCTCAAAATCCTTGGCAACCAGGAGCACGTGTCTGAATATCTCGTCCTCCGGGTCCAGAAAATGCACGTCCCCCGTGGCCACGGTGGGCTTATGAAGCTCGTCGGCGAGAGCTAAAACCCGGCGGTTTAAGTCTCTCAGCTCCTCCTCGTCCCTCGCCTTCGGCCGCTCGCCTCTCAGCATGAACATATTGTTGCATATGGGCTGTATCTCAAGGTAGTCGTAAAACTCCGCCACACGCCTCTGCTCCGCCCCGCAACGCCTGTCCACGATGGACTGGAAAACCTCCCCGGCCTCGCAGGCCGAGCCTATTATCAGCCCCTCCCGGTGCTTTTCTATGAGGGATTTTGGCATTATGGGGTTCTTTTTTAGAAACTCCAGGTGACTTGCGGTGACTATTTTATATAGATTTTTTATCCCCGCCTGACTTTTAGCCAGGACTATGATGTGCTGTGGCCGGAGCCTTCTGTGCTGGGCGGCCTGACGTCTTCCGGGCTGGGTCGCGGCGTTGACTTCGCTTATTTTTTCCACGCCCTCCTCCATGAGGGCCTTGGCGAAGCTTGCCCATATGAGCCCGCATGTCAGCGCGTCGTCGGATGCCCTGTGGTGGTTGAAGTCCGGGAGCCCCAGTCTCCCCGCCACCAGGTCCAGCTTGTGGCTCTTCATGTCCGGGAGCCTCGACTGGGCGGCTATGAGCGTGTCGATGAAGGTGGGGTCAAAATCGTAGCCCTGGCGTATGCAGGCCTCGTCGATAAATCCCACGTCAAAGCCCGCGTTGTGAGCGACCAGCGGCCGGGAGCCGGCAAATTCCAAAAACTTTTTGACCGCCTCGGCCTCCTTCGGCGCCCCGGCCACCATCTCGTCCGTTATCCCCGTGAGGTTCGTCACCTCCGGCGGTATGGGCTTTTCCGGGTCCACGAAGGTCTGGAATCTGTCCACCTCCTGAAAATCGTGGAAGAGCACCGCGCCGATCTCCGTTATCCTCTCGTACATGGAGCTTAAACCCGTGGTCTCCAGGTCAAAGGCCACGAAATCCCCGGTGAGGGGCCCGTCGTCCTTACCAAGAACTGTCACCCGATCGTCAACGTCGTTTACATAATATCCTTCCACGCCGTAGATGACCTTTATCTTGTCCCCGGCGGCCTTCATAGCGTCGGGGAAGGACTGGCACACGCCGTGGTCGGTTATGGCAATGGCCGGGTGTCCCCACTTTATGGCCCGCTTTATCACCGCCGCCGTGTCCGTGATGGCGTCCATGGCGCTCATCTTTGTGTGCAGGTGGAGCTCCACCCGCTTCTCCTCCGCCGTGTCCTCCCGCACCGGCCTGGGCTCCGCCGCGGCGATGGCCCGGGGGTCTAAGACTATGTCGTTATCGAATTTATTGAAGGTTATATTCCCCTGGCATGTGAGGTTCATGCCCACGGCTATGCCCTGTACGGCCTTTTTCTGGGCCTCGTCCGTCATGTATTTCGATACCCTCACACTGCCCGTGCCGTCGGTCATGTCAAAGGAGAGTATGAAGGCCCCGTTCCTCGCGTCATGGGAGGCCACGGAGAATACCTCTCCGGTGACGGACACACGGCCCGAGTCCAGCGTCAGGGTGCTCATTGGCGTATTTTCCGCCCTGACGGTCCTGCCGAGTATTGCCGGGCCGTTATTGGCCCTCGTCTCGGTGGCCTTCCTCCTCTCCCGGTCCTCCGGGAAGGTGGGATTTATGGTCACACGTGAAAGGCCGAAGCTCCCCTCGATGTACCGCTCCATCATCCCGATATACACCGGCGCCACGGGGGATATGAAGCTTAAGTCCGCCGTCATGGTCCGGCCGCCCGTGTCCACCGTGGCCCCGGTGACCTGGGCCCCCCGAAGGGCGCTCTCCGGCGCGCCGGAGCTCAGAAGGTCCGGGAACATGTCGAGGACCGGTATGCTCTTTGTCTCAGCCATCATCCGACTCCCCGATCAATGCAAGTAATCCGTCCGCAAGCTCATTAAAAGGGAGCTTTTTTACTATCCGCCCCTTTTTGAACAAAAGCCCCTCGCCGTCCCCTCCGGCCACGCCGAAGTCCGCCTCCCGGGCCTCCCCGGGACCGTTGACGGCGCAACCCATCACGGCGACCGTGATGTCCTTTTTCACGCCCCGGAGCCTATTTTCCACCTCGTGGGCCAGGCCCACAAGGTCTATGTTCGTCCTGCCGCAGGTGGGGCAGGATACTATCCTCACGCCCCCGGAGCGAAGGCCGGCGGCCTTCAAAATGGCGATGCCCGCCTCCACCTCCCGCTCAGGGTCCGCGGTGAGGGAGACGCGTATGGTGTCGCCGATGCCCTCAGCAAGCAGCGTGCCTATGCCGACGGCGGAGTTTATGGCGCCCACAAATTCCGTGCCCGCCTCGGTGACGCCAAGGTGCAACGGGTAGTCGCAGGCCTTCGACATGAGCCTGTACGCCTCCACCGTGCGCTGTACGGTGGAGGATTTTACGGAGATACAAATATCCCCAAAGCCCACGTCCTCAAGCATACGCGTGTGGTTCAGGGCGCTCTCCACCATGGCCTCAGCCGTGGGACCGCCGTATTTTGCCAGAAGCTCCCGCTCCACGGAACCGGAGTTCACGCCCACCCTTATGGGCACGCGCCGGGCCTCGCAGGCTCTTGCCACCGCCCGGACACGGTCGAGCCCGCCGATGTTGCCGGGGTTTATGCGCACCTTGTCCACAGCCCCGTCAAGGGCGGTGAGGGCAAGCTTGTAGTCAAAATGTATATCGGCAACTATGGGTATATGTATCCGCGCCTTTATTTTCCCCACGGCCTTTGCGGCGTCCATATCGGGGACCGCCACGCGGATAATGTCGCACCCGGCTTTCTCAAGCCTCAATATCTGGGCCACGGTGGCCTCCACGTCGGAGGTCTTGGTGTTGCACATGGACTGCACCGACACCGCCGCCCCGCCGCCTATTTTCACATTTCCTACCTGTATCTCTTTAGTCATTATGAACCACACCCTTCGGGGTCCCTATACAAGCTTCATAATATCGCTGACCATTATCACCGCCATGAGGCCCAGCAGCGCCACCATCCCGGCGGCGTGGACGTAGCCCTCATACTTGGGGTCCAGCTTTTTATGGAAGATTCCCTCGATTATCACATTTATTATGAGGAAGAATATCCTGCCCCCGTCAAGGGCCGGTATGGGCAGAAGGTTCATCACCGCCAGGTTCACCGCGATGAACGCCACAAGGTACATGACCTGCTCGATGGCGGCCCCTCTTGACTGCTGCTCCTCCACCTCGTGGCCCATGTTGTTTATCTCGCCCACAATGCCCACGACGCCTGCCATGTCCCGAAGTCCCGCCGCGCCGGTCACAAGGTCGGATAGGCCCATCCACACCATGCGCACGAAGTTATACGTGGTGTACCCCGTGTACTTTATCTTCTGCCAGGCGTCGGCCTCGACGACCCCGAAGTTTAAGCCGTACCTCACCCCGTCGGAGTACTTTTCGGGCTTCAGGCCGTAGTTACGGAGCGTCACCTTCTCGCCGTCTCT
>CANQUO010000185.1 GCA_947627085.1 uncultured Oscillospiraceae bacterium | reverse complement strand
CTTCATATATGTATGCTCCCCCTATCTCGACAGTGTTTTTTCTTTTTCACTGTCTACTTTAGGGGGAGCATATCAGTTTTAACCGTACAGGGTGTTTTTCGTGAACAAATTCTCTTAGTCTTCCCCTTCTTGGGCGTCCTCGATGATGATGTCCAGCATCTGCCTCGGTGTCACCACGAAGGGCTTTACCGGGAAGTGGCGCAGATTACCGGTGACAAGATAGGCGTCCTCTGACTTGCGCTCCTCCATGACCACCTCGTAAAACACCTTGTCATTGGCGTCGGGCAGGTCCCATGCCAGAGCCTCCGCGTCCACAAAAACACCGCGCTCTTTGATGCCGGAGATAAAATCCTCAATGATTTCCGCTGTCAGGTGGAATTTTGGCCGTGCCAGGACATTGCGGTATTCGGCCACGATCTCCTCATTTAAAACGGGGACGATCACGCCGTCGAAGGCAAGCTCCAGCAAACTGCCGGGAACGGATCGCCACCGCAGCATGGCGGAGACGATGACGTTGGTATCCAAAACGGCGTAATATTTCACCGCGCACCCTCCCCGCGGGCGGCGTCGATCTCGGCGTTGATCTCCTCCAGCGTCATTTCAGCGTTTCCGTACTTCTCCGCGATTCGGCTGGCCTCCCTCATAGCCCAAAGCCCACGGCTCTCCGATTTATTCTCCAGCGTCATGCTGAAGGGCACGCCGTTTTCCTCAATAAGTCGCGCCATGCATATACGAAGATAAGTGGGGACATCGATCCCCAGCCTCTCGCAGATGCCTGCCGCCTTGATGCGGGCCGTCTCCTCCATGCGAAATTGTACCAACGTATTCGCCATACTGATTCCTCCTTTTCGTTGTGGGTATAGTATAACACAGTCTGATTGCAAATGCAATCATATGATTTGTATTTTTCCCTCTTTATATTCCGTCCATACACCCCGCGCACAAAACTGACCAATGTGCGAGAGGGTTCGCCTCGCACCGAGAGGTCGAGGATTCGAGTCCCTTTGGGTCCACCATACAGCAGGTATACGAACACCTTATTTAAATGGAGTGTCGCGGTATACCGAAACGTGTTCGCCCTCATAGTCGCCATAGACAACTATGAGGGCGAAACGCATTTACAGACCAAACGCGCCACGTACAGGCAGATTCGGGCCTGGGTCAAGAAAATTACGGGCTTCGCATCAGTAGCCTCGCTATCTCGTGGACAAAGGACCTTAAGTGGGCTCGCCAAGCTTCGGCGTAAAGACACACTGGGGGCCCACGGGCCGTATGCCGCGGAGCTTACGCCCGAAAAAGCGGAGGCGATTCACGCAAAGAATTATTTCGTAAATGGTGGAAATCTGTTCGCGTTTGTGCTACTATTATTTGGGTCTTGTGTGTATGGCGATTTGAAGAAAATACACTGTATTGTAACCTGAGACGGCCTGGTTACTTTCAATCAATAGTGCGCTTGACTTTTTGCAATTGGCGATTTATGGTAATCAAGGTACTCTAATTGACGTGGGAGGACATTTTCGTGGCACAGCGTAACACATCAGGCAATATCTGCTTAAAAAGAACGCGAAAGAAGCTTGTAAACCTCCTATGGGCCGCTCTTTTTCTCTTTGTGGCTCTGGCGGTGCTTACGTATGCCGCCTCCCGCTGGACGTCCGACCGGTCGTATTGGGAGGTCAAGGATTGGGTCACCGCCATTCTGGGTGCCGTTCTCGGACTTGCCGCCTTGGTAGCGGGGCTGTATGAAGCAGTCACCTCCGTCAGGGACGCCCTCTTCCCTTCAAAGAGCAGGCTGGCCAAGTCCATCCGCTCACAGCTCCCCTACCCCGACGAGGCCCCGCCGGCGCGTGAGCTGTTCGCCACGGTGGATCGGGACATTCTGGAAAACGGCATATGGTTCGACCGGGTGGCCGTCGGTCGGGAGTGGGTCCTGGGCGACGACGCCGCCTACATCCCGCGTATCCGGGCGGTATTCGGCCGGGACGAAATACAGCGCCGCCAGGTCAACGGGCGCAGTATCCAGAGCGAAGTCGTCCAGCTCTATATCATAGACGACAGGCAACAGGTCCAGTCCACGGGCCTTAGAAATCCCAATGAGCTGAAAGCGCTTTTGGATTGCCTTCGCCTGCGGGCGCCCGACGCCCTGTTCCCGCCCTATGAGCAGTTTACGGACTACGCGGCAAAATCCCGTGAGGAGTGGGATACGGTCAACCGGGAATTCCAGATCAGAAAAGCCAATCGGGAAATGGCCGCCCCCACGTCAAGGGCCCCGGAGGAGCAAAACATGGTGTTCACCCGGCCAGACGGGGCCGACACCTCCCGGGTCACCGAGGACATGGTGATCTCGACGCTCCGGGACGCTATCCGTTCCGACGACGAGACTCTCTTCACCCTGGCCCCCACGGTACCTTACGAGGCCGGCGGCAGGAAGCTGGCCTTCCTCCAATGCTCCGTGCTGGGCGTGGACGACCCGGATTTTGATGAGGACGATTTGAAGGACGAGGCAGAAATCTACCTGATCGCCGGCGTCAAGCCGGAGACGGGCCAACCGCCGGAGAATGGCTTCGTGCTGGACTGCGCATATGACGAGGCGAAGCATATTCTGCTGGACTGGTTCCACGGTTCGGCCCCGGATGTGTCGGGCTGGCTGCCTATCAATATACGCGCGTGGGAGCCGCTTCCGAAAAAGCCCGATCCCCAGCCTCCCAGGCTTGTCCTGGAGTCCGCCTCCGGCGTATTGCAGTCCCACGAGAGCTTCGAGCGGGAGGACGTGGAGGCTTCGGCGGAGGGCCTGCGGGATGGAACTTATAGACGGGTGGATTTGACCCTCCCCGGCGGGTATCTCACCTTCCGGGTCGAGCCCGGCGACAAGACGGACGGCCGGTGTACCGTCACCGCCACCAGCGACGCGGACGGGAGGCTTCGGTTTTATACCCTGAAATGCTCGGAGCGGCAGGCCTCTCAGCACCTTTTGGACTATTATGACGGCAGGTTCCGTCCGGCAAAGCCGGAATGGAAGGATATTACAAGAAAAATATATAAGCAGATAGGAGCGTAAACATGGGTAAATTTTTCAGCGATGAAGTTGAACAGGGCCTCAAATATGTTTGCTACGAGGAGCGGCTCCAAAAGGGCCGGGAGGGCTTGGCGCTTCTGGAGAAGGCCAGCGCCGCCGGGGACGGGGACGCCAGCTGTGTGTTGGCCAGGTGCTTCTGGGGCGGGCAGTACATATGGGCGGGCCACGATTTCCCGGTGGACGAGAAGCGTGGCGACAGCCTCATGCGCTTATCCGTCAGGCAGGGCAGTGCCCTGGGCGTGCTGTGCGCCCTTCGGTCGGGACTGCTGACCCCGACGCTTGAGAAGAACATGCCTTTTGCGAGTCTTGAGGACGCCTTCAACGCGGTGTTGGAAAAGGCGGAGGCGGGCGAGGCCTTCTGCCAGTACACCGTGGGCAACATGTACTTCTGGTGGGATTTTGTCCGCGTCTTTGGCAAGGGCCGCGACGCCTTCCCCAGCCAGGAGGTTTACAACGAGTATCTCAAAGAGAACATACTCAAATGCGAGCCCTGGTTTAAGCGTGCCTTTGAGGGCGGCATGTGGCTGGCGGGAAACAACCTGCGCAACTTCTACTTAGAGGGCGAGAAGAACCTGATCCCGCCCCGCCCGGAGCTGGCGGAGGGGATATTCGAGCGTGGCGCGGAGCTGGGCTATCCGGTCCACCAGCGTTTTCTGGCCGATCATCTGGATAAGGCCGGCGATCACGATGGGGCCTTTAAGTGGTATTTAGCCTCCGCCGAAGGCGGCGAGGTGGTCTCACGGTTCCACGTGGCCAAGGACTACGAGC
>CANQUO010000184.1 GCA_947627085.1 uncultured Oscillospiraceae bacterium | reverse complement strand
ACAAAATACGCGTAGCTCCCCCCTTGGCTTTTGAACAGCTCTCCGTCATATCTCGCAACCTCCCGCCGGTCCGTACCGTCCAGAGCCTCGCTGTACAGTATGCGGTCACTGTTCCCCAGTTCATCGGAGCGGCCCAGCCAATATAACCGTCCCGAATCTACGAACATGCATTCCGCACCCATATAGGAGGTGTACGCGTTGCAGTCCTTGCCGTCATGCTTGCACTCCGGCTTTCCGCAAAGAGGTCCCGCGATTCCCGTGGCCTTATCGACATATTTTATGAAATATTGTAATTCACCAATAAAGTAGATCGTATCCTCGGTCTCCGCCGCTATAATAGTTTTATAATAGTGATTAAACGACCTCACCGTATCCACCGTCCGTTCCTTCTCCTCCCCCGCCCCGCTGTTGCAACCGGTGAGGATAAAAAGCGAGAGTACAAGTAATATAGCGATTGCTTTTTTCATATTGTGACCTCCTTGTATTTTTACTCAGGGTGGGGACCGGGTATAGCTGGCCCGGTCCCCGAACCCGTTTTGTTTACGCCTGGCCCGGTAAATCGGTTTCTTGTTTTACGGGCCTGCAAGAATCATCGAATGGTCCGGCCCAATATCATTTCATCCCCCGCCTGTTCATTCATCGCTTCAAAAGTGCAACTGGCGCCGGTCAACACGCGTCCCTCTTTCACGACGGTATAACCGCCGGTAGCCGTCACTATATCCGTGTAGCTCTCGTAATTCTCAGCGAAAAAAGGTTCTTTGTATAACTCGTCCTCCCCGACACTTTCAATGTAATAGAAGGCTGAGCCAACTAAACTCGCATATAACGTTGCCGGTATAGCACCCGACGCGTTGGCGCGGACTGTAATGCTCGCGGTCACTGTACGGCCTATTACGGTCATCGTGCTATCCCAGGACCACGCTCTCCCAGTACCGTGGTCGTTACCCGTGTAATCGACAGCGCTGGCGGGGATGAGACAGACGCAGACGGCCAGGGCGAGGGCCAGGGTAAACGCCGCTATTCTTTTAAATTTTTTCATCGTCTTTTACTCCTTAATTTAAATTTTCCCGTGTTCTCTGTTGCGGCCTGCGGCCGCGTTTCGGTCTTTGCCGTCCTCCCGGGACGCGGACGGCTCAACAAAACGGTTCAATCGTGCCCACAAGCTTTCGCCTCCCCACTTTTATGGTTATAAAAGTTAATGTCTTGAGGGCACGATTTCGTTACAGTTTTATCGAATTAATTTTATAAATTATCCGCCGCCGGAAACACCTCAGTCCGGGCTCACCGGACGCGGTGTTTGGCCTTGTTAAAAGGATAGCACACACAAAATCAAACTTCAAGCCTACGGACTGTTAATTTCTATAAATATAAATGTGTTGACAGATATGGCCTGATTTGTTATTCTTTTACTGTTGGATACTGTGAAAAATGAAAAATAGGGGGATACGCCTATGCAGACAAAAACCTTCCTCGGTGTGGAATTCGGTTCCACCCGTATAAAAGCCGTCGCCATCGATGGGGCCCACCGCCCAGTCGCCTCCGGCGACTACACCTGGGCCAGCCGCTATGAAAACGGTATCTGGACCTACCCCCTTGAGGAGGCCTGGACCGGCCTCAAGGCGGCCGTCGCCGGCGTGATATCCCGGGAGAACGTGTCGGCCATGGGCGTGTCGGCCATGATGCACGGATACCTGGCCTTCGATAAGGACTGGAACCTGCTGACGCCCTTCCGCACCTGGCAGAATACGATCACCGGGCCCGCCGCCGCCGAGCTGACGGAGCTCTTCGGGTTCAACATCCCCCAGCGCTGGAGCGTCGCGCACCTCTATCAGGCGGTGCTGAACGGCGAGGACCACGTCCCGCGCGTCGCGCACCTTACAACGCTGGCCGGTTACATCCATTACATGCTCACCGGCGAGAACGTGCTTGGCGTGGGCGAGGCCAGCGGCATGTTCCCCATCGACGCCGGCGGCGTGGGCTACGACTCCGAGATGCTGGCGAAATTCAACGATCTCGTCGCCCCCCGGCATCTGCCGTGGAGGCTTGAGGACCTTCTTCCGGCCGTGCTGCCCGCCGGAGCGGACGCCGGATGCCTCACCGAGGCGGGCGCCGCCAGACTTGACGGCCTTCTGCCGGTGGGAATCCCCTTCGCCCCGCCGGAGGGCGACGCCGGGACCGGTATGGCCGCCACGAACGCGGTGGCTCCCCGCACCGGCAATGTCTCCGCCGGGACCAGCATCTTCTCGATGGTGGTGCTGGAAAAGCCCCTTGCCGGCGTGCATGAGGAGATCGACATCGTCGCCACCCCCACCGGGCGGCCCGTGGCGATGGTCCACTGCAACAACTGCACAAGCGACTCCAACGCCTGGGTGGCCCTTCTGGGCGAGGCGGCCCGCCTTTTCGGGGCGGACCCCGGCACGGGGGAGCTCTACTCCATGCTCTACAAAAAGAGTCTGGAGGGCGACCCGGACTGCGGCGGCGTGCTGGTGTGCAACTATCTGGCCGGCGAGGGCGTGACGCACATGGATACCGGCCGGCCATTGGTGGCGCGCACTCCGGAGGCCCGCTTTACGCTTGCCAATTTCTTCCGGGCCCAGCTGTACGCGACCATGTCCACCCTCAAGATCGGCATGGACATCCTGGCCTCGGAGCACGTGGCCATCGACAGTCTGACCGGGCACGGGGGCCTTTTCAAGACGCCGCTGGTCGGACAGCGCTATCTGGCGGCGGCCTGCAACGCCCCGGTCACCTGCATGGAGACTGCCGGCGAGGGCGGCCCCTACGGTATGGCGTTGCTGGCGGCCTACCGCGTAAACAGGGCCCCCGGCGAGAGCCTGGAGGACTATCTGAATAACCGGGTATTCGCCGGCGTGACGGGGACCACGGTGGCTCCGGACCCCGTTGAGGCCGCCGGCTTTACCGCCTGGATAGAGCGCTACAAGGCCCTTTTGAAGGTGGAAAGGGCCGCCGCCGAAACATTATGAATCATGAAGGATACAACCGTTGAAGGGCCGGAGAGGGAGCTTTTCCGGAGCGGCCTTGCGCGGAAGCTGAATTGAGGGGATAAATATGCTGGATAAATTGAAAAAAACAGTCTGCGAGGCCAACCTGGCCCTCCCGAAGCACGGGCTCGTGACCTTCACCTGGGGCAACGTCTCCGGCATCGACCGGGAGCGGGGCCTGGTGGTCATCAAGCCCTCCGGGGTGGAGTACGAGGGCATGGAGCCGGAGGACATGGTGGTGGTGGACCTGAACGGCAACGTGGCGGAGGGGCACTACAAGCCCTCCTCCGACACGCCCACCCATTTGGCCCTCTACAAGGCCTTCCCGGCCCTCGGGGGCATCGTCCACACCCACTCCCGCTGGGCCACCAGCTTCGCCCAGGCCGGACGGGGCATCCCGCCCTTCGGCACCACCCAGGGGGATTATTTCTACGGCGAGATACCCTGCACCCGCCGCATGACCCCGGAGGAGATAGCGGGGGATTATGAGCTGGAGACCGGCAACGTCATAATCGAGACGTTCGTAAAAAGGGACATCTCCCCGGCTGACATACCGGCGGTGCTGGTCTGCTCCCACGGGCCCTTCGCCTGGGGCGCCGACCCCATGAACGCCGTCCACAACGCGGTGGTACTGGAGGAGTGCGCCTTTATGGCCTTCCACGCCATGGCCCTGACGCCGGGACTTCCCGCGATGCAACAGGAGCTTTTGGACAAGCATTACCTTCGCAAGCACGGGCCCAACGCGTACTACGGGCAGTAAGGGAGGATAAAATGACACAGGCAGAAAAAATAGACCTTTGCATAAAGGCCACGCGTGTCCGCATGGGCATAATCGAGAGCACCCACGCGGCCA
>CANQUO010000183.1 GCA_947627085.1 uncultured Oscillospiraceae bacterium | reverse complement strand
AAGATACCGGTGGACTCCACGACGTACTCAGCGCCCACCTCGCCCCAGGGCAGGTTGGCGGGGTCCTTCTCGCAGAAAACGGCGATCTCGTGGCCATTGACGATGATGGAATGATCGGTGTGGGCGACGGTTCCCTCGAAGCGGCCATGGATGGTGTCATACTTCAGCATGTACTCCATATAGTCGGGGGTGATGAGGTCGTTGATACCCACGACCTCAACGTTGGGGTGATCGAGGCTGGCGCGGAACACCAGACGACCGATACGACCGAAACCGTTGATGCCAATTTTGATGCTCATAGTGAAAACCTCCAAACAATATTATTAATTATGGACTTGGATAAATGGGTCAGAAGTTTGACATACTTTTGACGATATAAATTATAACCTCTACCCGCGAAAAAATAAAGTCTTTTTTCACAAATCAGGTCATTTTTTTCATACTTTACGAAAAAGCGTTGAAAAAAACTGCCACGTTTGATATTATTGTTGAAACATAAGACTAAATGATAGTAAGAAGTTGCGCGGATAAAGGAGTGGACCGGGAATGACTCTGGATGAGAGGGAGCTTTTTGATATACTTTCTGCTGTGGAGACGCCTGCCCTCATACGGCGGGGGGAGAAGATAATATACGCGAATCCGGCGGCGCGGGAGCTGTTTGGCGCGGACATACAGGGCGCGCCGGCAAGGCGCGTACTGCCGGAGGAGCTTCTGGATACGAAGCCGGAGGTGGCGGCGGTGGAGACCGACGCGGGCGGCGTGAAGGTCAGACTGAGCCTCCGGCGCGTTGGGGACATGACGCTGATAACCGCCGGACGGAGCGCCGCACCGTCCGATGAGCTCAGGGCCCTTGTGACCTCGCTGACGGACGCGCTGTGGGGACATCTGTCCATATGCACCCTGGCCAGGGACCTGGTTTTTTCCCGGGCGCGGGAGAGCGGGGACGTCACCGGCATAAGCTATCTTTCAATGATGGACCGGGCCCTTCACGGTATCGCCCGGGTGACGGGCAACGCCGCCAGGGCCCTGGGCGACGGATTTGACGAGGGGTTCAAATTCGTGACGCTGGACCTGGGGGAGCTGGTGGGGGACCTGGTGACCACCACCGCGGCGCTGACGCGCCAGAGGGGCGTGGAGTTTATCTTTCTCCCGCCGAAGGAGAACGTCATATACCGGGCCGACCCGGAGAAAATAGAGCTTATGCTGATGGAGCTCATCTCCAACAGCCTCCGGCACACGGACCGGGGCGGAAAGATCACCGTATCGGTCCGCACCGGGGCCGCCGGGGTGCTCATTACCGTCGCCGACACGGGAAATGGGCTCAGGGGCGAGGCCCTGGACCACACCTTCAGCCGTTACAGCCGCCCCAAAACCACCAAAGACGCCGCCTCGGGCGCGGGACTGGGACTTACGGTGGCCCAGGCCATAGCCCAGGCCCACGGGGGCAGGATAATCGTTGGCGGGACGGGCGCCGGGGCCTCGGTCACGGTCAGCCTGCCGCCCAGCGGGATCGACGCGGGCGAGCTGGAGCTCAATCAGTTTGTCCCCCGCTCCACCCCGGAGACCTTCCTCACCCAGTACGCCGACGTGCTGGACTCCTCGGCCTACTCCGACAAGTACGACATGTGAGCGGACAACGAGAAAAAAACAGGAAAAACCCTTGACAACCGGGGCAAAATACCCTATAATAGCAAGGCTTGAACAAAATAAACTCAACCGAGACGTGGAGAAGTCGCGTAGCCCGGTCGAGCGCGCACGATTGGAAATCGTGTAGGGGTCAAAAGCTCCTCGAGGGTTCGAATCCCTCCTTCTCCGCCAAAGAAACAGCCGCCGGTGGCGGCTTTTCTTTTTGGCGGAGAAGGAGACCTTTGCCGGAAAAGGCTTTGCCTTTTCCGGCAAAAGGGGACGCGTGTGGATAAAATTTTGAAATTGGAATTTCAAAAATTTTATCCTGCCGTTTTGCTCCGCGCATGGCCCGAAGGGCCATACACTCCGCAAAACAAGAGGTATTTTTCGCAAGGCACATGTCCTTGCGAAAAATGATTTGATGGACGGGAGTTTAGAAACTGTTGCTTAACAAATAAGATAAATCAGGATCGGCGGAGGTTAACGGTATGAGAGCGCCATTTCAGATATTGGCGGTTCCTTTCAGGAAAACAGCGCCGACAGAGCCACAGTTTTGTGTTTTACATCGAGCGGATTTGGATCAGTGGCAGTTTGTCGCGGGCGGCGGTGAAGGCGGTGAAACGCTGATAGAGGCGGCGGTCAGAGAAATTTCGGAAGAGACGGGGATAAAAACAAACGAAATTTTGAAGCTGACGTCCATGGCCTATATTCCCGCGAATGTTATTTCGGAACGGCACCGGAAATATTGGGCAAAGAATACCTATGTTATTCCCGAATATCACTTCGCGTTTGAATGTGCTTCGGACATAAAGTTATCCAATGAACACATCGGTTACGAGTGGCTGAGCTATAAGGACGCTATGGCGCGCCTGACTTGGGATTCAAATAAAACGGCCTTATATGAATTGAACTGCCGGTTGCTTGAAGAAGTTTAATATTGCCCAAGATTTTGAATGTGTGAAAAATTCAGGAAGAGAGTGGTTTTATGTATATACAGTATTCCATGCCCGTTGTTTTTTCAGGGAAGGACTTTACGGACGCGGGGGAGATCAGGGCGTCGGCGGTGTTGCACGACTTTCAGGAGATCGCCAAGGCCCACGCCACGGCGGCGGGGCTGGGGTTTGACGTGCTCATGGAGAGAAACCTCATATGGGTCATAACGAAATCCCGTTTCCGGGTCCTGGGAGGGCTCGCGCCGGACACGGAATACACACTGCTCTCCTTCCCCCGGAGGACCGGGTCGCTCATATATGACAGGGACTTCTACGTGCTCTCAAAGACGGGGGAGAGGCTTATCGTGGGGACAAGCCAGTGGTGCGTGGTGAACTTCCTCACCCGCCACGTGGAGCAGACGGACGTGGATTTTAAAGGGGAGTACACCACGGAGCTTGCCATACCCGAGGGGATAGACAGGATACGCCCCCGGGACCTGACGCCGGTCGGAAGCCACATCGTGACGAAAGCGGACCTTGACGAGAACGACCACACAAATAACTGCCGCTACGCCGACATGGCCCTTCGGTGCCTGGGCGCGGAGTCGGCAAGGGAGCTCACCATGAACTTCGCCAGCGAGACGCGGCTTGGCGATGAAATCGAGCTCTTCACCGGCCGTGACGGCATCGCCGCGGGGAAACATAACGGAAATCTCGTGTTCGCGGCGAAGATAAATTAAAAATTTTATAAAAAAACGTGCTCCCCATGAGGGGAGCACAATTTTTTGCGCAAATTCAATTTAGCACAGTTTGTAACCCGCGGGAATTTTGTCGTCCAGCATGAGAAGGTGGAGCTTCTCCTCGCCGTTTTCCTCTTTTACGGCGGATATGAGCATGCCGTTGGACTCAAGGCCCATCATCTTCCGGGCGGGGAGGTTCAAAATCGCCACCACGGTCTTGCCCACCAGCTCCTCGGGCTTATAGAATTTGGCGATGCCGGAGAGTATCTGCCTTGGCGCGCCGGAGCCGTCGTCCAAGGTGAACTTCAAAAGCCGCTCGGACTTTTTGACGTTCTCGCAGGAGAGCACCTTGCAGACCCGCATGTCGCACCTTGCAAACTCGTCGATTGTCACGTCGGGGAGCACCGGGTCGGACTTCGGCGCGGGATTTTTGGCGGCGTAAAATTCCTCGATCTCCTTTGCCTTTTTCGCGGGGTCGATGCGGGCGAAGAGTATCTCCGCGCTCCCGATCTTGTGCCCCTCGGGTATTGCGCCGAAGGCGGAGAGGCTGTCCCAGTCGGA
>CANQUO010000182.1 GCA_947627085.1 uncultured Oscillospiraceae bacterium | reverse complement strand
GAAGGTGTACCATAGTTGGTGTTGATTGCGGTGAGGGTCCACCTGTTCCCATTCCGAACACAGAAGTTAAGCTCATTTGCGCCGACAATACTTGGCTGGTGACGGCCCGGGAAGATAGGAAGACGCCAACATATTAAAAAAGCAGGCCGTAGGGCCTGCTTTTTTGTTGTCCGCAAAGGCTTTGCCTTTGTGGACAAGGGGGGACGTGCGAAAAGCCTGGTCGGAATTAGAATTCCGTCAAGGCTTTTCTGCTGTTTTGCTACGCGCACGGCCTCGTCGTCGCTGATGCCGCTTTACCTCGCCCTCCCTGCGGTCGGGCTCAGGCGCTGGCATCGCTCCTCCTCTCCCCAGCGGGCAACAGCCCGCCGGGGGCCCCATGGCACACTGCGCAAAACAAAAGGGATTTTTTCTGACGCGCATGTCGTCAGAAAAAATATTTGGTCATTGTGCTTTGGGGGAAGTGCGCGGGGATGATGTGGGTACTTAATTTTTTTGAGATAATGTGGCCCAGAAGGTGGGGATGTTGAGGGAGTGGAGATAGCCGGAGCCGTTGGTGTCCTCGTAGACGTCCAGGAGTGTAAAGCCGGCCCGGAGCTGGCCGCCGATCTGCTCATCGAGGGTGTGGGAAAACTGGACGCCGCAGTCGGTTTCAGACAAAAGGCGCATTTGCTCCGGATTCAGGGTGGGGTCGAAGGGGAATTTGTTCACGATTTTTGCCTCATCCTCGTCCACCATGAAATTGACCCCGTTGTCAAGGCCGCACATGAGAATACCGCCGGATTTGAGCACGCGGAAACATTCGGCGAATATGGGCTCCACTTCGCGGACGTAGCAGTTGGACACCGGGTGGAATATTACGTCAAACTCCCCGCCCGAAAAGGGCAGGGGCTTTGTCATATCCGCCTTTACGACGCGGATACCGTAGCCCTCACGGTCGGCCACCATCCTCTCGCTCTCAAGCTGCCTGTCCGAAAAGTCCAGCACCGTGCAATCCGCTCCCAGGGCCGCGAATATGGGCATCTGCTGACCTCCGCCGGAGGCGAGTCCCAGGAGCCTTTTGCCCCTCAGCTCCCCCAGCCATCGGTGGGGCACGGGCTTTGTGGGCGTTAAAAGCACGTCCCATTCTCCCCGCAGGGCCCTCAGATACGTCTCGTGATCGATGGGCCGGCCCCACTCCCAGTCCTCCGCCACCCAGCGGTCAATGGTTTTGGCGTTTATGTCCTGATAGTCCATAAAATATCTCCTTTTCCGAAAAGAAAATGACCGGCGGAATTTGCATCCCGCCGGTCGATGTATTATACTGATCTTCTTTAAAAAGTAGACATTTGAAAAATGTCTGCTTTTTATTGGAGAATAGTATTACATTTTTGAAAACCCGTAGGTGTTGACCACGGCGTCAATGGGTTCGCCCTTCTTGCACATGGGACATTCGGCGGGGGAGTAGGAGACGTAGTCGGGGATGGTGTTGGTGTCGAAGATGGACACCACGGGCAGACCGCCAAGGTCGTGTATGGCGGCGTAGATGGACGCCACGCCCACCACCCGGCCGCCGTAATACTCCACGCTCTGCCGACCTCTAAGGGCCGTGGTGCCGGTGGTGAGGGAGCAGGTGAGTATCAGCACATGCTTGCCCTCCAGCATGAAACGGGCGTTGTCCCGGAAAATGAGCTCGCCCCGGTTGTTGAGCTCGCCCTTTACGATGTATATGTCGTTACCCTCGCTCAATGACCGGCCGCCGGCCTTCGTCAGCTCCTTGGCAAGGCAGGTGCCGATGGTGCTGGTGCCGTCCATGCAGAGGATGGAGTCCACCGGGAAGCGCCCCTTGACCTTTTCGCAAAGCTTGTGTGCCACGGCCTCACAGCCCTTGAGGCTGTATTTCTGGACGGTGGTGTCGATAAAGTAGTTTATGTGGCTGTTCCTGGTGGCAAAGTGCCCCTTAGCCGCCGAAAGCGTGGTGCCGCCTATCTGTAAAAGGGGAAAGAATTTAGGTTCCATATTGCAAGCCTCCTGGTCGTAGATGGTTCGTCACAGCTGATTATAGCAGAAAATGCAACATTTTACAATAGAAATTTCAAATTTGCCCGTCACTCGCCGGGACCCGGGGCGATTACCTTCCTGGCGTTCCAGTTCATCGCCGCCCGCTCAGCGGCGATAAGGAGCTCCTCCTGGCCCTCAAAGCTCACGGCTCCGGTGTGGGCGCCGCAGTCCAGGCACTGGACGTAGACGCACCAGCCGCCCTCCTCCTCGATGCTCCCAACGCCACCACAGCAGGGGCAGTCCTCAAGATATATGCTGTCAAAATCCATGTCGCGCCTCCCTGATTTTATAAGACCGTACTTAAAATATAAGCCCCTCCGGCCCTCCTGTCAAGCCAAAGCGGAAATTTACGGGAAAATCGACCAAATTTTCATTTTTCGTCCTGTTTTATTTTGACAAATCCACAAATTAGTGCTATTTTACATGTATGAGCCGTCCGCGGCCTTCCCAGGTATCCAAACCGGCTTACGTTGGCCGGAACATATAAAAATAAAACAGGAGGCGCAAAAAATGATAGCTGATTATAAACGCAAGGACGACGGCCTTGACAAAAAGGAGCGCAAGGCCCGGATAAAGGCCCTCAGAGAGCTTCTGGTAGGCGAACAGCAGACCATAAGGGAGGCGAAGCTTCCCGTGATAGTCATGCTGGAGGGCTGGGACTGCGCCGGGAAGGGGAACCTTATAAACGAGCTCATCTGCGAGATGGACCCCCGGTTCTTCTCGGTGAAGGGCTTCGACAGGACGCCGGAGTACTTGGAGCGCTACCCATTCCTCAAAAAATTCTTCGACGTCCTCCCGGAAAACGGCAAATTCCTCTTCATGGACACCGGCTGGATGGAGGACACGGTGGGCAAATATCTGCGCCGTGAGATATCCAAGGAGGAGTACCGGCGGAGAGTGGAGTCCTGCAATATCTTAGAGCGCCAGCTTCGTGACAACGGCTACGTGGTGGTGAAGCTCTTTTTGCACATATCCCGGGAGGAACAGCTCCGCCGCATCACCGCCCTTCGGGATAACCGGGACACCCAGTGGCGCGTATCCGGGGACGATCTCTGGCAACAGCAGGAGTACGAGCGGTTTTTGACCACCTACGACGGCTTCATGGCGGCCACGGAAAAGACCTTCCCCTGGCACGTCCTGGACGGCGAGAGCCGGAAAAAGGCCCTCTACGACGCCCTCACGGCCATCACCGGCGCGGTGGAGAAGGCCATAGAGAAGGGGAGATACGACGGCGAGCCCTCCGGGGAGAAATTCCCCCTTCTGGGCCATCCCTCACAGAAGGACGCGGACCTCTCCGCATCCATAAGCGAGGAGGAGTACAAAACGGAGCTTGAGCGCCTCCAGAAGAAGCTGGCAAAGCTCCACAACCAGATATACCGCAAGAAGATACCCGTGGTCATATGCTACGAGGGCTGGGACGCCGCCGGCAAGGGCGGCAACATCCGGCGCCTCGCCTACCCACTGGACCCCCGGGGCTTTGACGTGATACCAATCGCCAGCCCCACCCCCGGGGAGCTTGCCAGGCACTACCTCTGGCGGTTCTGGACGAAGCTTCCCCGGAGCGGCCACGTGGCCATCTTCGACCGGACCTGGTACGGCCGGGTGATGGTGGAGCGCATCGAGGGCTTCTGCTCCGAGAACGCCTGGAAGCGGGCTTACGGGGAGATAAACGAGTTTGAGCGGGAGCTCACCGACTGGGGCACCGTGGTGCTGAAATTCTGGATACATATCGACCCCGATACCCAGCTGGAGCGCTTCAACGCCCGCCAGAACACACCGGAGAAGCAGTGGAAGATCACCGACGAGGACTGGCGCAACCGCGACA
>CANQUO010000181.1 GCA_947627085.1 uncultured Oscillospiraceae bacterium | reverse complement strand
GACGAGCTCCTGCACCTCAAGGGGTATGTAGCCGTACTCGTTCTGGATGTCGCTGAGGATCAGCATCAGCGGCGTGGGCTCGTCAACGTATCTTCCGCAGATCTCGTTGATCTTCTCCACAGCGCTTTCACTTAAGCGAGCCATAGAAATAACCTCCATTTTTTATGAATCGGGGGCGGTTCTCTCCTCCCGGTCCCTTTTTTATAACCTCGTGCTCACGGCACTCCATTATTGTTAATAGAATAACATTCCTTCGAAAAACTTTCAATAGTGGATTTCAGCTTTTTTATGAGGATTATTACATTTTTTTCGTTTATTTGACCATAGGAGAGCCATTTTATCACTCCATATCCTCTATGGCCCCGAGGGCCATGTCCGGGTAGTCGCTCATTATTGCGTCCGCCCCCTTGGCCGCCAAGTCCCGGACGTGCTCCGGTGAGTTTATGGTCCAGTACTGCACGGCTATATCGTGCCGGTGGGCGTAGTTCACCACCCTTGTGGTGCCCAGCTTCACCACGTAGTCCTCGTCGGGTATCTGAAGGGCCACGAAGCGATAGAAGCCCTCCGGCTGGTCGATGCCGAGGAGCGAGTAAAAATAGAGCGCGGCCACCTCCATGACGCCGGCGGACCTGAGCATATCGGGATACGTCTTGTCCAGATACTCCGTGACCTCCCCGTGGAAGGTGCCGATTATGGCCCTATCCAGCATATTCCTCCCCGAGAGCACCTCATATATCCTGTCCGCCGCCCTGAAACCGCGCTCGCCGGAGTCCTTTATCTCCATGATGAACCTGTACTCGCCGTAATTATCGAGAAAATCAAATAGGTCCTCAAGCCTCACGACCCTCAGCTCCTCCGGGATATCCTCCCCACGGAGGCCCTTGTAGGGCGTCTCGCCCTTATCGTTCACAAAGCTTTCGCCCATGTTGAGCTCCCGGAGCTCTGAGTAAGTGTGCTCACCGGGGTAAACCCCCTCATAGCCAAACACCTCGGCGGCGTCGGAGGTCCTGTCCAGCGTCTCGTCGTGGAGCAGTATGAGCTCGTCGTCCGCCGTGAGGGCCAGGTCGAATTCAAATAAATCCACATCGAGCCCCGACTCCGCCACGTTGCGAAAGGCCATCAGCGTATTTTCCGGCGCGATCCCGCCCCCGGAGCGGTGGGCCGACACCATGGGTACGCCGGTCTTTGATATGTATGGGTTGGTACAACCCGACACGTCCACGGGCGCCGCCCCGGACCAGTCGTGGGTCACCACAAAATACGCCGCCACCGCCAGCACACACAGCGCTAAAAGCACCGACCCCGCGGCAATAAGCGCCCTTTTTAGCCCTCTTCTCATATCCGGCCCTCCCGAATCCTATATTATGTCTACCTTGCGGGTATTTAAATTATGTAAACTTATTTTTATGTAGACTTACACTTATGTAAACCTAATGTTATGTAAACTCAGCTTCTCCTGTCCGCCCGTATGAAGGGCTCCCGGACCTCCCGGGACAAAATATCCCCGTACTTCTCCGGCCTCCGGTAGGCGTTGCCGTGTACCTCCCGGGCCCGGTAGGCCCGGAGCATGTCAAGGTCAAGCTCCGATGTGTATATCCCCTCGCTCTCCCCCGCCTCAAGTAGACATGTATCCCGGGAGCCCGGAAGCTCCGGCAGGTACGCCACCCCGTCAAACACGGTGGAATGGCCGTTGCAGTCCGGCACGCCGGATGGGTAGTTGCAGGTGGCGATGGCCAGCATGTTCTCAAATGCCCGGCCCCTTAGTTGACATAATCTATTTATCTCCATGGGACAGGCGTTTGGCGTCAGTATCAGCTCCGCGCCCCGTAGCATAAGTATCCGGGCGCTCTCGGGAAATTCCCTGTCGTAACATATCATGGCCCCCACCTTCACTTTTCCCCGGGCCGTGTTAAGCTCGCAGACCCGGAAGTCCTCCCCCGGCGTCAGCCTCCGCTCGTCCCCGAAGTCGCAGGTGTGGACCTTTGAGTAGTCCAGCACCCGCCGGCCGTACATGTCAAAGAGCGTCAGGGAGTTTCTGGGCTTGGGCTCAAAGCGCTCAAGGTACGTTATTCCGATGGCCATCTCAAGCTCCCGGGCCAGTGTCCCGAAGGCCCTTACAAACTCCCCGTCCCTCTCCACCGCGAGAGCGCGGAGCTCGCCTAAGTCCTCCGGTATGGTATACCCACAGCTCCACATCTCCGGAAACAGCGCCACATCCGCCCCCATCTCCGCCGCCCTCCGGCACCACTCCGTCCCCTTTTCAAGGTTCCTGTCGATACTCCCGCCGGGAGAAATCTGTAAAATCGCTATTTTCATCATATCGGCACCCCTTTTTGATAAGTTTTTCAGAGAACGGTCCCTCCAATACTATGCAAACAGTCACGTATCAAAGCTCACGTTGAAAGTATTTTGACCATCGACCGTCCTCAAAAAAATCTTCGATGGAGGAAACCCCGGTTTTCTCAAGGACCCTTATGGACGCTATGTTATCTGAATACGTAAACGCCCCAAACGTGCGGATGTCGTACTTCTCCCGGACTTCAGCCAAAAACAAGGAAACTGCCTCCGTAGCGATTCCCCGCCTCCAATATGAAGCGTCAAACACGCAATAGCTCAGCATGGCGTTGGGGACCTCCGCCCTGCCTAAGCAATAGCACCACACATCCCCCACATACGCGCCATCAACAAGAATCTTCCTTCCGAAGCTATTCGCGTCCGGGCGAAGGGTGTCCTCGTAATCGCGCAGGGCCTCCTCCAGCGTCCGCGCCTTTTGCGGTAGATCGCGTTGTATGATATCCTGTTGGGCTCTGGCAAAATATATCGCCACGGTTTGCGCCGTTCGCTCTCCCAATCCTATCTTCATGCTGTACTCTCCATAGCTATAAAATCGTCCGGCGGATACTTATCCCGCCTCAAATTCATCCCGCAGTATCCCGTAGAGATATAGGTCCGCCCAGTTTCCGTCGTTGTCCCGGGTCTGGCTTCTCTGGACGCCCTCGCGCTTCATGCCCAGCTTCTCCATAAGACCCACGGATTTCACGCCGTCAATGGCCTCCGCCACCATCTTGTGGAGCCCCAAAGCCTGAAAGCCGTATCTCATCACCGCCGAGCACGACTCGTAGGCGTAACCGCGCCGCCAATACCGTTTATTGAATATCCAGCCGATCTCATAGACCCCATCCTCCCAGGGCTTAAAGAGTATGTAGCCGGCGACCTTTTCCGTCTCCCTCAGCACCGCCGCCAGAGCGCCCTTTTGCCCGACGCAGAACTCGTTCAGAAATTGCCGCGTCTTTTCAAGAGTATACGCCGGCTCGCAGTTTTTCATCGTCTCGACGTCGCCGAATATCTCGTACATATCCTCAATATCGTCCGGCTCGAAATTTCTCACATACATTCTCGCTGTCTCTATCCGCATAATATCACCCCGCGTTGATTTTATCAGTCGACGGTCTCTTTTTACGGCGATACATGTATCAGCCCCAGAGGGCGGAGAGCATGGGGACTACCTGCTTTTTTCGGGACATAACGCCCGGGAGAAGCGCCTCGCTGTCGCGAAGCTCCACATTGAAGGCCTGATTGAAGGTGTCCTCCCCGCCAAGGCAGAGCATACGGCTGCCCTCTATGAGCACGTCGGTGAGCATGAGGATCACCATGGAGTAGCCGTTTTTCTTTTTCGTCTCCTCCATGAGGTCGAGAAATTCCTTTTTCCGCCGGAGCTGGCGGGCGGAGTCGAGACACGTTATCTGGCTTATGCCGAAGGTGTGTCCGGCGATGTGGAACTCCTTGAAATCCGCGAAGAAGAGCTCCCGTATGGGCTTGTCCTCCGGCGCGGAGGCGGAGAAGATGAACTGCCCCAGCTCCGTCAGGTCCACGCCACCGATGTCCGCCAGCCTCTCGGCCATACGCCGGTCACGGTCTGTGCAGGTGGGGGATTTGAACATGACGGTGTCGGATATTA